>CAZFWD010000263.1:0-2966 GCA_964522535.1 uncultured Desulfonema sp. | reverse complement strand
TCTGTGCGCTCTGTGGTAAAAAATTTTTAAAAACCCGATAAGTTACTTTCTGCAAAAATACCGCAAAGCTGAATAAACCGCTTTTTATGATTCCGTCAATTTTATGAAGAGGTGTGGTCATGTCGAATGATGATGTGATTTACGAAAAAAAAGAGGGGATCGGTCTTGTCACCATCAACCGGCCTCCGGCCAACTCCTGGAGCCTTGCGGCTATCGAGGCCTTTGAAAAAATACTTGACGACATCGCGGCCGATTCAGCCATTCGCGTGATGGTCTTGACCGGGGCCGGCGAAAAGTGCTTCTGCGCTGGCATGGATGTGGCCGATGCCGCCAAGTCCCCGGGCCTGGGGGACAAGGGCCGGGAGGTGTGGCGGCGGGTGGACCGGTTTGAAAAGCCGATGGTCGCGGCCATCAACGGGCACGCCCTGGGCGGTGGGCTGGAGCTGGCGCTCTGCTGCCATTTCAGGATCATGGCCGATTCGCCCAAGGCCAGGCTCGGGCTGACCGAGCTCAACCTGGGCATCATTCCCGGATGGGGCGGCACCCAGCGGCTCTGCCGGGAGATCGGACGGGCCAAGGCCCTGGAGATGATCCTGTTCAGCCGGCGGATCGATGCGGCCGAGGCCCTGTCCATGGGCCTGGTCCACCGGGTCTTTCCGCCTGAAAACCTGATTTCCGAATCCCTAGAATTTGCCGCAAAGCTGGCAAAACGGCCGCCGCTCGCGGTGCGCGGTGTGCTGAAGGCCTTGTCCGCCCGGGATTACGAGAACATGGATGCCGGTCTTTTGGCGGAGGCCGAAGGCAGCCGGGTGGTGGCGGGCTCCCAGGACGCCATCGAAGGGTTTAGTGCATTTTTTGAAAAACGGGATCCGGTGTTTAAAGGTAGATAGGCCATGGGGTGATTTTGGATGCCGAAAAATTCAGGTTTGGCGGCTTCGTAAAAAATCCTAGACCCCGTTTTGCGGTGTTTTGCAGAATGTCTCGTGGACGAACGGTTTGCGACCCTGCCACGGGTTCACCCGATGTTTTTTGAAAGTAGGCCGGGTTTCTTACCCGGCGATTGTCTTTCAGACAGCGGAGCTTCCCCTGCCTTCATAAGCTTTAGGGTTTTTCTAATTTCGTTTTTGGTGTCCTGCCCCAATTCCTCTGCCCTTTGAAGCTCTTTTAGAGCCTCCTCGTAAAGGCCGCGGTTTAAGTAAAGGCTGCCGAGCCGGTGCCGCAGCAGGCCGTCCTCCGGCGCGATATCCACGCTCTGCCGGCAGAACATCAGGGCGATGTCGGCGTTTTTCCCCTGCATTTCATAAAGGTATCCAAGGGCGGACAGGGCAAGGGCGTCTTCAGGGTTGAGTTTCAGCGCCGTCTTGTATGCGGTGACGGCGTCCGACGACCGGCTCAGCTTCGTGTCGCAATCCCCTATAATGCGAAAGGCCGGAGCCGACTTCGGGTTTAAGCGGGTTGCCCGTTCAAGATGGTTTCTTGCGGTTTCCGGATGATCCAGCTCCAGGTAGACCCGCCCGGTCTGAAGCGCGATCTCGAAGACATCGGGGTCCATTTTTGCCGCTGCCAGAAAGAAATCCAGGGCCTTGGCATACGCCTTTTTCAGGAAATAGACATAACCGGCGTTATAGACCGCCAGACTTTCTTTCGGGTCCAGCGCAATGGCGGTCTGAAATTCGTCGAGCGCCCTGTCGAGCTGATCCTGGATTCCGTAGCAGACCCCTAAACTGTTATGAACGTTGACGTTTCTGCCGTCCATGGCGAGCGCCAGACGGAACTCCTGAATCGCGCCCTCGATATCTCCGTTCTGATAGGCTTTGTCCCCGCTGATGTTTAAGCTCACCGCATCGAATGCCACGCAGGCGCCGGGGCCGAAGAACTCGGCATGGTCCAGGGCCTTTTGGGCGTTTTCCAGAATCTGTTGCTTTTCATAGGAGAGGGTGGGATAGACGGCGACTCCCTCGGAAATTGTTTCCGCCCTGGACGCGGCCAAGCGTTTTCTAATTGTGCCCGCCGCGTTCAAGCCGGCCTTCTGATTTTTGTTCGGCAGGAAACATCCCAGCAGAAAGCCGCGCCAGAGCCCCCAGATGCCGGAGGTCTCGCGGCACAGCCCGTCCACGGCATTCGCAAGCGCGATCATGACCTCCTCGGCGTAAGTCCCATCAGGCGTCTCGTCGATCCGAATCAGCAGGGCGCAGAAGCTTTCCACCGGTTCAAGCCGTTGCATGGCCTCCTGAATAAATGCATTTTCTTCCAAAAAATTCGGAAAGGCCTGCCGCATCCGGTTGAGCGGAATACCCTCCTGGCCGCCTGCGGCCTCGGTTTCAATGGCGGTTCGGGTTTTTGAAAAAAGGAATTGACGGTTTGAGGTCCGGTGACGATGGATGCCTTCAGGCGGGTTTTGCATGCTCAGTCCTTTTTTAAACAGGTTTTCAGTGCGGCTGCGATTTCAGAGAGCTCATCGGGTAGAACCGTGCGCATATCCATCAGGTAGGTGTCGTCGACAATACGGCCGATAATCGGGGGATCGTTTTCGCGCAGGCGTTTTTCAATCGCGGCGGCGCTCATCCCAGCAATTCGGATACGCACACACCGGCTCGGCAGTTCCAGAAGTGGAAAGGAACCGCCGCCGGCCCTTGAGACCGAATCCACGGGTTCTGCTTTCAGACGGCCATCTCCGATGCGATCGAGCGCCTTTTTCAGACGCGTTGCTTGTTTTCGGATTTCCTGAATCGGGCAGGTCAGCATCCGCAAGGTCGGAATGGTGGAAACCGCTTGGGCTTCATCCCTATAAAGCCGAAGCGTGCCCTCCAGGGCCGCGAGGGTCAGCTTGTCGATGCGAAGCGCTCGGGTCAGGGGGTTTTGTTTAATTTTGTCGATGATGGGTTTTGATCCGACAATGATTCCGGCCTGGGGCCCGCCAAGAAGCTTGTCCCCGCTGAAGGTGACGATGTCCGCGCCGGCGGCGA
>CAZFWD010000262.1:0-5423 GCA_964522535.1 uncultured Desulfonema sp. | reverse complement strand
CGTTTTGTCCTCATTGGGGGGGAAAAGGCGGGGCCGCGTGCTCGCCCCCCCGCCGTACTTTTTAGCCCGGATATGAAACCATATCAGAACTTAAAGTTCGTGGTCTGGCGCCAGGTATAGTAGGCGGGATCACGGAAATCGTCAATCAGGTGATGCGTGAACTCCAGGCCGCATTTCTCAAAGAACCGCTCCCATCCGATCCGCTCGGCCCACTCCCCAAGCCGCTCGTATTTCCGGGCGTCCTTGGCATAGGCCTCGATGATCTGCTTGATCACCTTGGTCATGGTCGGCCAGCGCGGCGCTTCGTTGGGAATAAACGCCACCACCACCTTGGAGAACTTCGGCGCGGAAATCCGGTTGGACACCTTGCCCCCCGCCATCAGAACGATGCCGTCCCCTTCCTGGTCGGCCAGGGGCATGGACGGGCACATGGTGTAGCAGTTGCCGCAGAACATGCAGCGTTCCCGGTTCACCTCCACCGACTTGACCTCCTTGCCGTTTGGCAGGGTCACTTTTTTGGGCTTAATGGCGGCGGTGGGGCAGGCGGCGATGGCCAGCGGAATTTCGCACATGTTGTCGATATACTCGGTGTCGATCATCGGCGGTTTTCGGTGGTATCCCAGAATCGCGATATCCGAGCAGTGCACCGCACCGCACATGTTCAGGCAGCAGGCCATGGAAATCCGAAGGTGCGCCGGAAGCCGCATGTTCTTGAAATCATCAAAAACCTCATCCAGGGTGGCCTTGACCGTGCCCGAGGCATCGGTGGCCGGGGTATGGCAGTGAATCCATCCCTGGGTATGAACGATGTTGGTAATCCCCGCGCCGGTGCCGCCGATGGGGAACTTGAAACTCCCGCCGGCGAACTTGCGGCTTTCCAGGTCCTGGATCAAGGGATCGACCTTTTCCTTGCTGTCCACCATAAACTCGATGTTGTTCCGGGTGGTAAACCGGACATAGCCGTCACAGTGCTTCTCCGCGATCTCGCAGATCTCACGAATATGCGTCACGCTCATGAGCCGGGCGCCGCCGGCCCGCACCGTGTAGACCTCGTCGCCGGTTTCAGAAACATGAACCAGCACGCCGGGTTTTAAAATTTCATGATACAGCCATTTTCCTTTGTTCGTCTTAATGACCGGTGGATAAAACTCTTCAAAATGCCTGGGTCCGATGTCGGTTATCCGGTCTTCCATCGGTTTATTCGGGTTATACCCCGATGAGATAAATGCCATGATCATCACCCCCTATCGCTTATGGTGTTTTCTGAATTCATTGATGTCGCGTTCCCAGCCGCCGGGCACCTCGTCTTCCTTCCAGAAAATGTAGGGGTTCGACCGCGGTTCTTTGACATGCTGCGGAATGGGCTTGAGTTCGGTGACCTCCAGCAGTTTCTGGAAGCCCTGGCGTTTCATCAGCCCGCCGAGCCGCTCCCGGTTTTTACCCTCTTCCATCCACCAATCCCAAATTTTTTCGATAAGATCCTTGATTTCCTGGTAATCGTCATCCTTGTTCACCTTTATAAACGGAACCAGAAGAGACCCCATCTGGGCGCCGTCAAGGATCGGGGCCTTGGCCCCCGCCAGTATCGAGCAGCCCTTGTCGAGGCCGGGCCTCAGCGCCCTCGGCATCACGTTGATGCAGTGCATGCACCGGGTGCATTCCCTGTTGTTGATTTCCAGTTTGCCGTTTTCATACCGCATGCAGCCGGTGGGGCAGAGGTCGATCACCTCTTTTTGAATATCAAACGGGCCCCAGTCGCGGCCGGCGTGGGCTCCGCCGTTCGAGTTGAACTCGCCGTTGACATAGGCCTGGACCGCTTCCTGGTCGATTCGAATATCATCCCTCCAGGTGCCGATAAAGGACAGGTCCGACCGGGCGATGGACGCCACGCAGCAGTTCGGGCAGCCGTCGAACTTGAACTTGAACTTGTAGGGAAATGCCGGACGGTGCAGCTCATCCTGATACTCATTGGTCAGGTTGTGGCAGAGGTCTTGCGTATCATAGCAGGCAAACTCGCACCGGGCCTCGCCGATGCAGTCTGAAGGAGAGCGCAGGTTCGAGCCGGAACCGCCCAGGTCCTGGTTGAGGTTATGGGTCATTTCATAAAAAATTTCCTCAAGCTGGGGCGTGGTGGTTCCCAGGAAAATAATATCCCCGGTGGACCCGTGCATATTGGTCAGCCCGCTGCCGCGAAGGTCCCAGAGATCGCAAAGCTGCCGCAGGTATTTGGTGGTATAAAACTTTCCTGCCGGATGGTTGACGCGCAGGGTATGGAAGTGCGCTACACCGGGGAAGTTTTCCGGTTGATCGCAGTACCTTCCGATAACACCGCCGCCGTAACCGAACACCCCGACGATGCCGCCGTGTTTCCAGTGGGTGGTCCCGTCCTTGTAGGACAGTTCAAGCACACCCAGAAGGTCTTCGCATGCATCCTGAGGGATCTGGTATTCCACATTTTTTTCGTTTTTTGCCCTTGCCTCGGCCTCCTGCTTTATATCCGATACAAAGCTCGGCCACGGTCCGCTTTCCAGCTGATCCAGCAAGGGGGTTTCATGTTTCGCCATTGTTTACCTCCCTTTTGTTAAAAATAGTTAGCCACAGACCTATTCAAATTCAACAACACCCTTTTTCTTTAAGATTTTCAATTACGACCTCGAAAGAATTATTTCTATAAAATTTTATAACCCGATGTCAATAAAAAAGGTTTGCCTGGTTTTATTTCCGATGCTGATCCACCTCGTCTGAAATTTCCTGGGCCACCGCATAACCGAGCTTTTTTGCGGTATCGCAATGCTTTGCCGCGAGTTCGTATTCCCCTTTTTCAAGGTAGCTGATGGCCAGATTGTTGTGGGCTACGGCGAAATTCGGTTCGATCTTCAATGCCCTCAGATTGGTTTTAATGCTCTTATCCACCCATCCCTTAAACAAATAGGCGTTGGCCAGGGTCGCATAGGCCTGGACAAACATGACATTGAATTTGACCGCCTTTTCCAGGGAGGTGATGGCCTCATCGACATTTCCCCTTTGAAGCTGAATAAACCCGATATTGCCGTAACCTTCCGCAAACCGGGGGCGCGCTTTGACGCTTTCCTGGCTGTAGGCCAGACACCCCTCTATGTCCCCCCGTTGCAGGCAGATCCCTCCCATCTGGACATAGGCCTCGGCAAGGGTCGGGCTGCACCGGACCGCCTCCCGAAACTCCTGCTCCGCCTCATCCAACCGCCTGGCCTGAAGCAGCGCGGTGGCCAGGTTGTAATGGGTGGTGCCGCAATCCGGGTTGGACATCAGGGCGAACCGTTGCGCTTCAATATATTCATCGATGGTTTTTTTCGTCGGCATGATTCGTTTCCCTTATCACTCCGAAGAGACACGCCCCTCCCCCTTTACCCGTCGATGGCAAAGGCCCCGGTTGTTTTGATAAACTCGAAGAAAGAGGGTATGGGCCGGGGATAACGACACCATGCCGCCATCCGGACCTTTAGGGTGTGCTGCGGTTATCGACCGCCGGTCGATCCCCTGCCAAAGACATCCCTTCCGGCAAGGGGGTTGTAAAGTTTGATGATCGCGAACTTCATCACATCCAGGGACTTCATTTCAAGCACAATCCCCATCAGGATCTCGTTGGCTTTTTCCGGAAGGACGCAGGCATTATTCGCATCAAAGCTTAAACCTTCAAATCCTTTTAAGAGTTTTTTCTGGTCCTTGGCGGTCATGCCCACCTGAACCGCTTTTTTGCCGTCGATCTCCTGACCCTGTCCGCCCAGGCCGGCCGCCTCGATTTTCGCCAGCTTGTCCTCATCCAGAAACAGATTGATGTAAAAATCCGCCATGATTTTACCTCCTTTCCTAAAATACTAAAATAATATAAAATGGCTCATGCCCCCCTTTTCGTTGTATCGGATCATCCACGCTGCATGGAGTGATCCCCAAGCGGCATGGGATCCATTTATTTTTTTCCACCGCAGCCTGAAAAGATTTGTATAAATAAAAAGGGGGATCGATATTGTCAAGCAAAAATGGGTCGCGGCGATGATGCTTTAAAAAAAGGCGAGGCTATGGTCGGCGACATAAGCCACCCCACTCACTTGCGATCAAACGGATTTTTGATTGACAATCCCTTTGAATTTTTTATAATCCATAACACCTTGTCTTTTGCGGGGTTTTTAAGCATCCCCGAATGGTGAGGGGATACGGAAGAGGAGGTCTTATGCGCCCTGGATGCTATACCGCGATCATTACGCCGTTTACGAGTGATGCGGTCGATTATGCCGGACTTGAAAAACTGGTGGACTTCCAGATCAAAAACGGCATCACCGGGATTGTGGCCGTGGGGACCACCGGTGAAAGCCCCACCCTCACCTGGGATGAACATAACCGGGTTATTCGAAAAGTCGCCGCAGAAACGAAAAACAGGTGTTTGTGCATCGCCGGGACCGGAAGCAACAATACCGCGGAGACCCTTGCGGGCACCCGGCATGCCGTTGAGGCCGGGGTGGACGCGGTTCTTCTCGTGGACCCCTACTATAACGGCCCCAGCTCCCTGGAAATCCGCCGGGAGTATGTGGAGCCGGTCGCTCGCGCGTTTCCCGATATTCAGGTCATCCCCTATGTGATTCCCGGCCGCACCGGCGCCCAGTTGCTGCCCGAAGACCTGGCCATGCTTGCCGAGCGATACCCCAATGCCAGGTCGGTCAAGGAGGCCACCGGGGATTTAAACAACATGCGGCGCACCCGGGCCTGCTGCGGAGCGGATTACCTCATCCTGTCCGGGGATGACGGCCTGACCTTTCCCATGATGACGGATTCCGGCATTGCCGCGGCGGGGGGCGTCTCGGTGGTCACCAACATTGCGCCTAAAGCCATCACAGAGATGGTGACCCTTCTGAATCAGGGAAGGGTTTCAGATGCTGAAAAACTTGCCGCAGCGCTCAACCCACTGTTTGATCTGGTCACCGTCAAAACCGTGGAAAAAACCGCCTACGGCGAGGTCGTCTGCAAGGCCAGAAACCCCCTGCCCGTCAAAACCGCCATGCGAATCCTCGGGCTGCCCTCGGGGGGCTGCCGAAAACCGCTGGGAAAAATGACCCAAAACGGCCTTGACCGGGTCATATCCGTGCTGCGCCGGGTTTACGCCAACACCCCGGAAATCCTTCAACCAGCCGCCGAATTTTTCAACATGGATCTGGATCAAAGGTTAAACGATGACGGGCTGCTTTCCGGTTTAACTTACGAAGGCTATTGATTCGGGTCTTGCGTTTTCCCTAAAGGGATGACCGGCCTTTGTTTAAAACGGGCCGCCCCTCAGGCCCTTGTTCGTAAAAAGCGGTTTATTCCGCTTTGCGGTATTTTTGCAGAAACCAACCTATCGATTTTTTAAAAAATTCCACCACAGAGCGCACAGAGAAAAAAATGATTTTTTTTCA
>CAZFWD010000261.1:0-4442 GCA_964522535.1 uncultured Desulfonema sp. | reverse complement strand
AGCCCTGGTCGAGCAGGTGAATGCCAAAGAGCCCGCTCTATCGAAGGTTTCAGCGGTTAGGCCGCAGGCGGCCGGCGTGGAAAACCGGGCCCCGACCGCTGCTGCGGTTTTGCGCGAAAAAGGGCTGAACGGGTTGAATATCACCCAGGCGCTTGGGGACCTGGAGATCGGGTTTGCAGCCTATCTGAGGGTCCTTGAACGGTTTTTAAAGCAAAACACCCACACCATTGATCAAATTAAGGCCCTGGCCGCTGAAAAAGACCGGGTCCAAATTCAATCCCTGGCCCATCGCCTGAGGGGAAGCAGTGCCAGCATCGGCGCCCCGGATCTTGCGGCCGTTCTTGGGGAAATTGAAACCTTCTGCCGGGAAAAAGAGGGTGCGGCACTGGGCGCGATGCAGCTTGATCCCCTTCTTGACCGCCTGGAAAAAAACTGGTATCAGGTGGCAATCGCCATCAAACATTTAGTTGATTTTCAAGCCGATGACACGTCTCATGCGGTTTCCGCTTCGGGGGACCCGGTCTTCCTTCTGTCAAAGCTCCGGAATGCTCTGATTGAGGCGGATCCGGAAGAAATTTCCTCCTGTTTAATACAGGTTAAAGGAAGCATTCCCGAAACCATGACCGTTCCGATTGAAAACAAGATCAATGCATATGAATATGATGAAGCCATTGCGGCGGTTTTACGGGTTTCGGAAAAGATGGGCATAACCCTTGAGCCGGCGGAGAGAAAATGATATGGATCGCGATAAACCCCTTATCCTGATTGCTGACGACAACCCGACCAACATCGACCTGTTGCTGGATATCTTAAAAGGCTCTTACCGGTTCGGTGCGGCCAAGAACGGGAAAAAGGTGTTTGAATACCTTGAAAAAAATAAACCGGACCTGATCCTCATGGATGTCATGAGGCCGGAGATGGATGGGTTTGAGGTCTGCGCCCGGCTCAAATCGGATCGGCGGTTTGCCGATATCGAGGTGATTTTTATTACCGCACTCAATGATGCGCAATATATCGCCAAGGGGTTTGAGGTGGGGGCGGTGGATTACGTCACCAAGCCGTTTAAGGCGGCGGAGATCAGGGTTCGGGTTCAGACCCACCTGTCGGTAAGACAGATGCGGGAGGCGTTGAACCGGCAGAACCTCATCCTGGAGGAGCAGGTGACTGAGAAAACCGCCCTGCTTCGGGAGATGTTCAATGCCGCGGTCGGCGCCATGGCGCTGATATCGGAAAGCCGGGATCCCTATACCGCAGGGCATCAGCACGGGGTCGCCTGCTTCGCCTCCGAGATCGCAAAGCGGATGGGGCTTGACGAAGAACGGGTCGAAGCCATTCGAATCGCCGGCCTGATTCATGATATCGGAAAAATTCGAATCCCGTTTTCCGTGCTGAACCGGCCGGGAAAGCTGATGGCTGCGGAGTGGGAGATGATCAAGACGCACCCGGTGGTCGGGTATAATATTTTAAAGGCCATCCCCTTTCCCTGGCCGATTGCACAGATCGTCTACCAGCACCATGAACGGGAAAACGGCAGCGGTTATCCTCGAGGGCTTAAAGGGGCGGATATCCTGCCGGAGGCCAAGATCCTGGCCGTCGCCGACGTGATCGAGGCCGTCAGCGCGCATCGGCCCTATCGTCCGGCCCAGCCCCTGGAACTGGCGTTAAAATCGGTGTCGGATCATAAGGGCACCCTGTTCGATCCGGCGGTGGTCGAGGCCTCCCTGGTCTGTGAGGCGTTTTACAGACAAAACAGGACGGCCTTTCAGCCCATCATCTATTCCAACGAGGGGATGTCGGATGACCCCGTCGCTCCGGTTTAAGCCTTTCCGCCGGCCGACCGGATTCTTTCTATTCGGATGCGGGTTTTGTTTTTTTCTTTTTCGGCCGGGTTTTTCCGTAGGTTCCCCTGTTGATCTTTCCGCGCTTGGTGCGCAAATCGCCCTTTCCCATTTTTAAACCTCCTGTATTTGTGATCAATGAAACGTCTGCTCAGACTGGGCGATCGATTTGACCGGCCCGAATTTCTGTTCGTATTTTTGAAGGTTTGTGGTCAACGCGGCGATAATCCGCTTGATATGCCCGGGGGTCACGATCACCCGCGCCGTCAGGTGCGCGCCCGTCGGGGAGGTCAGCAGCCAGTCCAGGATAAACTCTTCAGGACTGTGGGTGACGAACATCGAATTACTGAACCTTCCCCTTGACATCTCATCGGTTGTGGCCACCTGAATTTTTTTGGGTTGCATTACCTCATCCATGTTTTTCTCCTTTTCACTAGGACCGTTTTGCCCCCATCCATTCATTTGCGATCTGCTACCATAAACCCAAGGCGGGTTAAAATTCAAACAAAATTGACGCCACAAAATTTCCCACAAAATTGACGACACCCCCTTGACATCCGTTTGTTTAAACCGGATAGTAAGGACCTTGTGAGCCGGTATTTTTTTCATATGATACCTGTACGGCAATTCCATAGGAAATATCGATATGGCCAAGGATCAGGAAAAGCAAAACGGGCGGCCCATGCCCCTTGAAGGGATTAAAATCGTTGAATACGGGGTGTTTCATGCCGGGCCGGGCGGCTCCGCCATACTCGGCGACCTGGGCGCGGATATCATTAAGATCGAATCCGGGTTCGGCGATCCGGAAAGGTACTGGACGCAGATCGCGCGGCTCGACATGGCTTTAAAAAACGGTGAAAGCATCTGGCATGAAATCTCCAACCGGAATAAGAAAGGGATTTACCTGGATATCAAGACCGAAAAGGGTAAGGCCGTGCTTCACCGCCTGGTCAAGGACGCCGATGTTTTCGTGACCAATCTGCGGCAGAGCACCAAGGCGGCCCTGGGCATCGATTATGAAAGTTTAAAATCGATCAACCCTCGACTGATCCATGCCAACGTATCCGGTTACGGGCCCAACGGACCCATGAAGGACCTCGGCGCGTTCGATCCCCTGGGGCAGGGTATATCCGGTCTGATGTTTACCACCGGCTCCCCTGAGCCGCTGCTGTTGCATCTGGGGGTCCTGGACCAGGCCACGGCCATCGCCCTAAGCCACGCGGTGATCACCGCCCTGTTTGTCCGGGAGCGCCGCGGGATCGGCCAGGAGGTGCATGTCTCCCTATTCAGCACCGCGCTCTGGCTGCAGCATCCGAACATGATGCTCTCCGGCGTGCTGGGTATCGACCCCAGCCGGGTTCAGTCGGGTCGGGCCGAGCATTCCCCCCTGCGTAACCGGTTTTTGTGCAAGGACGGCCGGTGGATCATCGGCACCCATCATCCGGAGGAGAAATACTGGGCCACCTTTTGCCGGCTGACCGGCCAGGAGGCGCTGCTTCAAGACGGGCGTTTTACCGATGAGATGGGGCGGCCCATTCCCGGGGCCGACCTGCTGGAGCGGTTTGACCGGGTGTTTTCCGCGCGAACCCGGGATGAATGGATCGCGATCTTTCTCGCGGAGGGCCTGATGTTTACGCCGGTCAAGCACATCAGTGAGATCGAGAAGGACCCCCAGGCATGGGCCAACGGCTATGTGGAGCCGTTTGAGCACCCAAACCTGGGCCGCATCACCATTCCGGGCTACCCCGTGCTGTTTTCCGCATGCCGGGCGGGCACTCGAAGTCCGGCTCCGGCCGTGGGCCAGCATACCGAGGAAATTTTGAAGGGTTACGGCTACTCCGAAGATGAGATCAAGGCTCTAAAAGCCGAAGGCGTCATCCAGTAGCAGGCGTTTAAAAAGGGGCTTTTGGTTTTTATGCCATTTTTCTGGTGTCGCCGAAAAAATGGTTCACGATCGCGGCGCAGAGACCGGCAATGGTATACTCCTGCGCAATGATGTGAACGGGGAAACCGTTTTCTCTTGCGGTCGCGGCGGTGATGGGGCCGATGGCCGCGATGGTGACGTTTTTGACCAGATCCTCAAACCGGTCGGCGGGGATGAGGGTTTTCAAGTTAGTGACCGTTGAGGAGCTGGTGAAGGTAATGACATCGATTTTTCGGGATTGAAGAAGGTCAAGCATCTGCTCGCTTTGGCCGTCCTCTGATACGGTGTTGTAAACAGGGATTTCATTCACGCAGGCCCCCATTTGCGTGAGGGCTTCCGGAAGCACGGGCCTTGCCCCGCTTGCCCGGGGAAGCAGCACCCGTTTGCCGGCCATGGGTTGTGGTTTAAACGCCTCGATCAGGTCTTCGGCCTTGTAGCTATCCGGAACGATGTCGCTTTTCACCCCGAAGGAAAGAAGCCGCATTTCCGTGGCCGGCCCGATCGCCGCGGTTTTGATTCCGCCGAGCGCCCGGCTGTCCTTGCCCTTTTCATAGAGCCGTTTAAAAAAGAAGTCCACCCCGTTGACGCTGGTAAAGATCAGCCAGTTATATGCGGAAATCTGATCAATCGCAGCGTCAAGGGCGCTGTCGTCGACCGCCTTCACCACCCGGATCGCTGGA
>CAZFWD010000260.1:0-32883 GCA_964522535.1 uncultured Desulfonema sp. | reverse complement strand
AATGTTGGACAGGTCCTCGCCGGTGAACAGATCAAACACATGCCGGGTCTGGACCTCTTCGCTGGAATATCCGGTGACGGTTTCGACATTCCGATTCCATTTGTAAAGCTTGAAATCGCTGTCAAAAAGATAAAACAGGCCGGGCAGACTGTTTATCAGCAGCTCGAAAAACTGATTCTGAGCGCTCAAGGCCTGCACCGCCCGCTGAAGCTCGGCGATCCTTTCCTCAAGCCCCTTTTTTGAAAACGTATCCGGCATCGGCTCTCCGGTAAAAAACAGACTGTTGATCAAACACACTCGACACGACGATAGAATACATCACTGCACCGGGTTAAATCAATTTCTTTTAAATACAACCCGCCCCGAGCATCAAACGCCTGGGGCCGGTCACGCCTTACAACGGGATGTTTCCGTGCTTTTTGAAAGGCCGAAGCGCTCTCTTGCCCTCCAGCATGGAAAGCGCCCGAATCAGATAACGGCGGGTCTCTGACGGTGCGATCACGTCTTCGACATTGATGTTGGAGGAAACCTCATAGATGGGATTGGCGTAGGTTTCGCGATACTCTGCAAGCTTTTTGTCCAGCCAGCCGGGGGCCTGGAAATTTTTGTCCTTTCCATAAAGCAGCATGACAGACTGCTCGGCCCCCAGAATGCCGGTTTCCATGATCGGCCAGTAAAGGACAAGATCACTCCCCAGGCCGGGAAGCACCCCCATGCCGAGGTTGCCCCCACCGTAAGCCTTGCGCAGCACCACAACGATTCTCGGCACCGTGGCCTCGCAAAGGGCGTACAGCACCTTGGCGCCGTGCCGGATGATGCCTGCGTGTTCCTGATCCGATCCCGGCATGTAGGCCGGGGTGTCTACCAGCAGGACCAGCGGAATATTGAAACAGTCGCAGAACCGGATGAACCGGGCCTGCTTGTCCGAGCTGTCGACGGTCAGGGTTCCGGCCTTGACCATGGGCTGGTTGGCGACAAACCCTATGGTCTTTCCGTCCATACGGCCGAACCCCACGATGATCTCGCCGGCGAACTCCTTTTTCACCTCAAGGAAATCGCCCAGATCCACAATGGACTGAATCACCCGGTGCATGTCAAAGGGTTTGGCCGGCGAGGTGGGAACGATCTCGTTGAGTTCGATGCATTCCCTTGTGATATCGTCATCGCAGGGGTATTGGGGCGGTTTTTCATCGCAGTTTGACGGCAGAAAACCAAGCAGCCGCCGAATCTCCTGATACAGGGTCTTTTCATCGGGAACACGAAAATCACAATTGCCGGTCACCTGGGCGTGTACCCTGGCCCCGCCCAAATCCTCCATGCTGATATCCTCGCCGGTGACCATCTTGACGACCAGAGGACCCGTGATGAACATATGGCTGATGCCGTCCACCATATAAACAAAATCGGTGAGCGCCGGCGAATAGACCGAAATTCCACCGCAGCTGCCGACAATGGCCGCAACCTGGGGAATAATTCCCGAGCTTAGGGTGTTTGGAAAAAAGACGGCGCCGCCGTGTTTCTGGGAGATGTTTGAAAAAATGGAGCGTTTCCGCTGACCCAGCCAGTCGAGTTCCTCGGAATTCGGCAAGCGGGCGCCGGGGGAATCATGAAGCCCGATGAGCGGCGCCCGCATGTCAAGCGCCTGTTCAATGGTGCGGTACATCTTATACCCGTGCTCAACCCCCACGGACCCGCCGCGGACGGTCCGGTCCTGGGCGTAGACAAACACCTTGCGGTCATCGATGGTGCCGCTGCCGCAGATCAGGCCGTCGGACGGCAGGTCCACGGCATGACCCGCAAGCATGTTGATTTCCAGAAAGCTCTCCGGATCCAGCAGGAGATCGATGCGCTCGCGGGCGCTCAGTTTTCCGGCGGCATGCTGCTGATCGATTTTATCCTGACCGCCGCCCAGGCGAACCTTCTGCCGGACCGCATCAAGCTCGGCCAGGCGTTTTTGCAAAAATTCGTCCATGCGTTTGGATCCCTAAATTTTTGAGGTTGAAGGTTAAAGGTGGAAGGCTTAAGGTGGAAGACTGAAGGTGGAAGTATTCCTTTGAAAGCCCTGCGGTCAACGCCTTCACCATTGGAATTTTGCAAGCCCGGGTTGTCTGAAAATCAGTTTGTCGATTCGGCATATTTCTTCTTGAGTTCGGATTTTTTGACCTTCATGGTGGCGGTCAGCGGCAGCTCGGCGACCAGTTTAACCTTGGCCGGATGCTTGTATTTGGCAACCTGATCTTTTAAGAACGCTCTGATCTCCTCCACCGTGATCACATCCCCCTGTGTTGCCGGAACGACAAACGCCATGCCGACCTCCCCCCATTTATCGTCGGGAACACCGATGATGGCGACCTGGCCGATTTTTGAGTGGTTTAAAAGAATCTTTTCGACCTCCGCGGGGTACACGTTTTCCCCGCCGCTTCGGTACATGTCCTTTTCCCGGTCCACGACAAAAAAGTACCCTTCTTCGTCCATGTACCCGAGATCCCCGGTATGCAGCACGCCGCCGACAATGGTTTTTTCCGTTTCCTTCGGAAGGTTCCAGTAACCGTTCATAACCGTGGGCCCCTTGGCGACGATCTCTCCGATCTCGCCCGGAGAAAGCCGCTTTCCGCTGGAATCCTCCACCCAGATGTCGGTGAAGTATCCAGGCTTGCCCACCGACCCCATCTTACGGAAGATATCCTCCCGGGGAAGCAGGGTCATGGCGGAGTTCTCGGTCTGCCCGAACCCCTGCTGCATGTAAAGCCCTCTTTTGGCAAGGGCTTCAAACAGGGCGGGCGGGGTTCTCTCCCCGCCGCCCACCACGCACCGAACGCTGGAAACATCGATTTCGTCGAGTTTGCCGGAATCTAAAATCATGCGCCACATGGTGGTCAGGGCAAAAACAATGGTCCCCTTGTAGCGCTGAATGTCCTCGGCAAACTCATTGGGGTTGAAGCCCCTTCGCATCACCATGGTCATGCCGGAGTTGAGCGCCGGGGTCGCCACGATGAACAGTCCCCCGGAATGAAACAGCGGCATCTGGGCGATCAGCACGTCGCCGGGGTTTGCGTCGGTGTAGGTGCTGATCTGAAAATTTTTAAAAAAGGTCTGTCCATGGGACAGGACCGCGCCTTTGGGGTTTCCCGTAACCCCGGAGGTATAAACGATGGCCAGCGGGTCCTCCATGAAAACCGGCTGGGGAACCGAGGGTCTCACGGTCGGCTGATCCGCCACCAACGCCGGGTAGGATTGGGCCCAGGAGGGGCATTCCGGCAGCTCAAACCCGGGGATTTGAGGCCCGCCGTTTTTAAGGTAAATGAACTTGTCCGCCTCAACGGTCAGCCGCGACCGGATCAGATCGATGCTGCCCAGAAACGAGTCATGGAAAAAAAGAAACCGGGCCGCGCAATCATTGATCTGATATTCCAGCTCCGGTCCCAGAAGCCGCCAGTTCAAGGGCACAAAAATACCGCCGAGCTTGGCCGTGGCGAAATAGATCTCCAGAAACGCCATGCAGTTTAACATCAGCACGCAGACCCGATCCCCCTTTTTCAGGCCTTTTGCCTGAAGCATGTGAGCGCACCGGTTGATGCCGAGCTCCATCTGTCCGTAGGTGACCGGCTGATCCTCAAAGATGACGGCGGCCTTGTCCGGATGCATCACGGCGCGTTTGTAAGGGATATACCCGATGTCCCAGAGTGTGGATGACATAATCCTCTCCTTTGTGTGTGACGGTTTTATTTTCCTTTAAAAACAGGCTTTCGCTTTTCCAGAAACGCGGTCTGCCCCTCTTTCAGATCATCGCTGTTGAAAGCTTCCAGAATAAGGGTCTGCGCCTTTGTCCGGTCATCGGGGCTTATTTCCGGCTGCTTGGCCATCATGTTTAAAATCGTTTTGGTCCCTTTCAGGGAGAGCGGTGCATTGCCGGAAATTTCCTCAGCCATCCGGTAAACCGTTTCTGAAAGCTTTTCTTTGGGCACCAGATGATCCACCAGCCCCATCTCCTTGACCTCAGACTCCTTGTAGGTGTGCGCGGTAAAAAAGATCTCCCGGGTTTTCGCCATTCCGATCACCTCGGCGAATTGCCAGAGCCCCTCCGGATGGTAAACCAGGCCCAGCCTTGCCGGAGGCATGCCGGCCCGAATATGATCCGCGCCGATGCGCATGTCGCAGCACATGGCCAGGTTCAGACCGGCCCCGAAACAATCCCCGTTAATCATGGCGATCACCGGATAGGAAAACCCTTTGACCGTATTCAGGGCCAGCTCAAGAGGGTTGTTGATCTTTAAAATCTGTGCCGCCTCAAGCGTCAGATCCGTGGGAATCGCTAAAATATCGTAGCCGGAACAAAAGGTTTTTTCTAAATTGCCGGTAATGACGACCACCCGCACCCCCCCCTCCTGCTCCCATTTTCTCAGGGTGAGATGAATCTCCACCAAAAGGTCCGGAGAAAGCGCGTTTTTCCGCTCCGGCCGGTTGAGCTTAAGGGTCCCGATGTTTCCGCTGATCTCTTTGAGCAAAACCGCTGTCGTCATGGCCCCCCTCCTTTTTTTTGGCCTGGCCCCTTCCATAGGTAAACGAACACCCACTTCAGAAGCGATTCCATGGCCTTTGGAAGCTGCTCGAAATAATCCACAAACTGAATCCCCCTGCCGTACTGTTCCTCCATGGCGGCCCTGTTCTTATAGCCGCACCCCAGGGTGATCAAATGAATATGCTGCTCGCGGCAGAATTCAATCCCCAGGGAGACATCACACCCCAGGTTGGATTCCCCGTCCGTCACATGGATGAGGATCTTTCGTTTGGCCTTTTTCGGGATCATGCTGGCGGCCGCAATAATGGCCTGGCCGGATGCGGTCTGGCCGGCCGGCGGAATGGAGAGCAGCCGGTCCTGTTGGATCAGGGTGGAAATCATGCAGATGCCGTTAACCTCAAAATAGGCCCAGGCGTTTAAGCGGTTGTGACGGCCGCCGATCGCCTTGTGGATATTGGCCACGGTGTTTTCCACCATTCGCCATTTGCGGCCGCGCATGGACCCGCTGGCGTCCACCAAAAGGCCGACGCTCCAGTCAAGGCAGGGGACCCGCTCCGCCGTCTGAAAGCACCTGCCGGTCAGGGCCGCCCGGTAAAGCCGCCGAGAATCGATGCGGCCAGCCGAAAGCCCCCGGCTGATCAGGGTTCTTCGATCCGCGTAGCTGATAAACACCGATTTTAGCCGGCTCACCATCCGCTTGTCGATCACCGGATGGGAGGGAATGTTAAAGTCCCATCTTGACATGGGCACCACGCTTTCATCATCATACCCGGCTACGGATCGAATCACGGGGGTCAGATCCGCGGTGTCCACGGCAAGCCGTTCTTCGATCTCCCGGGCCAGAAGCGGCGGAATGCAGATCGACCTTTTAGAAGCCGGGGCTTCGCCGCCCTTTTTTTTTTCAACTGAATCTGGAGGATTAGAAAACCAGACCAGATGCTTGTCCTCAAGTCTTAGGCCATCCAGCATTCCCGCGAGGGTCGTCCAGGTATCGAGATACAGACCGGCGCGCTTCTCGCACCTTTTAACAACCCCCTCCCCTGCGTCGTGCACGGCGTTCAAGGCGGAGGTCAAGCCGTATAGCGTCAGTAGGGCGGGCTGGTATTCGGAAGGCAGCGGCCCGGGGAAAGGATTGAGAAGGCCCCGCCACCAGTGATAAATCAGCTCATCCACCGTAGCCTTGACGGTTTTGAGCCCCTCTTTATATTTTTCCAAAAATACGCCCTGTGCGATTCGGGTATATAGACCAAAAACGCTCCGGTCCGCCCGCTGGTCAAGATAGATGCTCTCCCCGGTGCGAACCAGCTTCTGAAACTTGACCCGATTCATGGGGGACATGGTGTCCATGTAGGGTTCCAGAATCTTCCAAACGTGCTCGGACCATTCGATGTTGTAAAGCGCCTGGTGCACCACGAGACCGACCAGAAAATCGACATTCTCGACAGGCACGGGATAGGTTCCCATCACCATGTCCGGCTCAATTAAAATAACCGGTCCGTTTCCTCCGGACATGCCGGCATACTCGATCCGGCCGGGGTTTTCCCCCAGGTGCCCCGCGACCTTCCGCAGGGCCCGCAACAGGTTGGCGAGTTCCACCGCCTCGATGCAGGAGGTGTTCTTTCGCCAGCAGCTGGAAATCCCCGAATCGAAAAATGCGTCCTGAAAAAACCCCGATTCAACAGGCGGCTTTTCCGAGGGAGAAAAAGCAAAAATTTCGGATCCGGCTTCGACCCTCATCCTAATAGAGTTGATAGGTTTTATCATGATGATTTATTCGGACCTGTTTGGTCTCCACATGAAGGGAAAGCAGAACCGACTCCAGCATGTCCCGGCTGATCTGAAGGCTGCCCACAAAGGCCTGGGCGATACTTGCGCCCACAGCCACCATTTCCGCGATCATCAGGGTGTGCCGGGTAGAAACCACAACGGGCTCCCGGGTATTGTTGCGAAGATGGGTCGCCACATTGACGATCGTCAGGGCCGAGGCCTCGTCGATGCCGGTCTTGAGCTGAAGCACTTGAGTCTCGATGTCATGGGGAAGATAATCCAGAAGGGTGACATAAAACCGGTCCCTTAAGGCGGCATCCAGCATTTCGGTCCCGACAAACTCGTCCCCTTCGTTTAAGGTGGCGAAAAACACCACCCCCGGCGCGACCTTCAGGACGCCGAGTTCATCCGTGTAAACCGACCTGTCCTCGGACAACACCGAAAACAGCATATTGAGCGCCTTGGGATGTTCGGGCCGGTTGATCTCCTCAAGATGAATCACACAGCCGGGGGTGGAGATGGCGTCCGGAAAAAGAAACCGGCGGTAAAAAGTCTTTCCGCCCTTGAGGGCGTGCTCGCCGAAGAGCTGTCCGGGTTCCGAAAGCAGGCCGATCTGAAAGGTCGCCAGCGGCCTTTTGTTTCGCGCGGCAAACTGACGCACCAGGGTGGTCTTTCCGCACCCCTGCTTGCCGGTGACAAGGATGTTCACCGGATGACGCCCGGCCAGGCAGGTGATCCGGTTCATCTGGGCGATCACGTCTTCGGGCAGAAAAAAATATTGGTCCGGTTCGGGGGTGGTAAGCTTCTTTTTTGGCATCCGCATCCTTTCTTTATTCATCGGATTCGAAAAAAAGCGCCCGCTGCCGCTCCTTTAAAAACGCGGCGAGACCGGCGATATTCCAGCGACGGTTCATTGCGTAAAGCCGAATCAGGGTCTGCTTGGCCTCCTGCAACACCTCGGGCGGGTCGGATTTCGACACCCCGGAAAGCTTTCTGGAAAGCGTCTCCATCTCTAATTCCTCATCATAAAGGGACTCGGCGCGCGAGAATACACATTCTGTCCCGCACCTGGGACACCGGCGGAGATCCGACTCCCCGCAGGCGGGTCAGCCGTTTTTGCAGAGAAAGGGAAACGCGCCGTACTCGCCGGTATACCCGCAGTGATGACAGGTCATATCCATGACAGCGGTCCTTTGATTCGGTGACACCGATTAACATGAAACAAGTTCATCAATCCGACGGGCGTTTAAGCCCCTGCCACATCCTCGGCAAGGCCTTCGATTCCCGCGGATTTTCCCCAGGGCGCTGTTCCTCCAGTGATCTTTTCGAGTGCGACCCCTTCGAGTTCATCCACGGCCAGCCACTCCTCGCAATTTTTGCACTGCCGAATGCTGATGGACGCGTCGATCCGTGCGTTATAAAGGTATCGAAACTCCGAGAGCGGTGCCTCAAATCCGCATTCTGAACATTTCATGGCGATCTCCTTTGCATCCTTTTCATTAAAAAATTAATCCTTTTCCTGAAGCTGACGCATGCCCCGCCGATACTGGGGATCACTGCATTCATAGCCGTCCTTGTCCACAAACGTCATTTTATCGTAGTATTTGCACGTTGACGCGTCGTGAAGGGTCTTGGTCGGATACCCGTCCTTGCCTTCGAGGATGTAAACCGGCGGCTGATTGTAAATATTGGATCCGAATTTGAGGAGTTTGCAGGTTCCCCGGCCGTCTGAGGACCATGAGCTTTCAAAAAAATTTTTACAATTTCCGCAGACCTTATCCCCGATCTTCTGCAGGTCGGTTTTCGGCTGCGGAATCAGCATGCTGGTGTATGCCTGGCGCTTCTCTTCTCTTTTCGACATGGGAATCAATCTCCTTTGGAGGTTATGGGTTTACAGCCCCGGGTAGACCGGGGCTGTAATGTCTCCCCTCAAAAAAAACCGTGCCTGATCATCCCAGTCCCTGGACCGTCCGCTGAATGATGTTGTCCTGCGTCTTTCGACTGATATCCACAAAATGCGCGCTGTAGCCGGCCACCCGGACAATGACCTCCTGGTACTTCTCCGGGTCCTTCTGGGCGGCCCGCAGGGTGGTATCATCCACCATGTTGAACTGGACGTGATCCAGACCCAAATCCGCCCAGGTCCGCATATAGGCCCTCCAGAGCTGATACCCTTTTTCGCCGGAAAGCTGGGTGGGAGACAACCGCTGATTTAAAAGAAACGCCCTTCCTTGAGTGATGTGGTCGATCTTTCCGCAGGATTTGAGCACCGCCGTGGGTCCGTTCTTGTCCAGCCCCGGCCCCGGAGAAATTCCTCCGTCATAAAGCGCGTCCCCCAGACGCCTGCCGTTGGGAAGGGCCCCCACGATGTTGGCGTAATGGATGTTGCCGCTGACGTTTTCCGGAAGGATCGGCCAGTTGTTGCCGCAGGGGCACTTCAGCTCTTTGGAGAACTTTGCGCATTCATCCAGACAGCGAAGCATGATGTTATCCACATAATCATCGTCATTCCCCCACTTGGGTGCGTTCTTCACAAAATCCAGCCGCATCTGTTCATACCCTTCCCAGTTTTTTTCCAGGGCTTCCTTGAGTTCGGCAAGACTATATTTCTTTTCCTCAAACACCAGCTTCTTGACCGCGGCTATGCTGTCGGCGTTCTCCACCCAGGTAAACGCGGTGATCCAGGCGTTGCCCCTGGCGATGGACGGATCCAGGGTGTCAAGGCCGCTCTCAACGGAACGCTCGGAAATCCCCGAAAGAAAAGGCCTCGGGGTCAGGGTGGGGGCCAGCACGCGAGCCCGGTTGACCGAACGGACCAGAATGCTGAAGATGGTTTTCATCTGAGTCACCCAGGCGGCGAAGAACTCTTCGAAATCCTTAAATGTCGTCACATCCGGGGTTTCCGCGCCCACCTGCATATTGACGATTTTATCAAATCCCCGGGTAAACACGTACTCGATGATCTTGGCGCAGTTGGCGGTAGCGTTGGCCATGCGCATGGGCTGGTACCCGTGCTTGGTGGTGGGGTTCGGCGACATGCAGGCCTGATGCACCCACAGCCGCGCCTCCTCGATGGGATGGCCATGCCAGTGCATGGCGTTGGCGATAAGGATCGGATCGTGCCGAATAGACGGGTATCCGAGCCCGTGGCGAATGCACTCAAAGACCTCCCGCATGACCTCGTCCCTGACCTTGGGATGCCAACGGAAGGCAAAGGTGGGATTGGCCACCCGCACCAGCCGGGCCGCCTGCATAAAGGCGATGGTCAGGTCATTGCAGGCATCTTTTCCCTGGGCATCCACACCGCCCATGGTCCAGACCCAGGTGCCGTCAATCCCCTGCAGCCCTTCCCGGGCAAATTTGGGCTTAAACTGACACACCTCGGCTGCTCGAATCAAAAATTCACCCACCAGGTCCAGGGCCTCTTCCTTGGTCAGGGTTTTGTCGATATTGACTTCCTTGTCATAATAGGGTCCGTGATAATAATCCGGCCGGCAGGGCCAGGCCCCTTCAATCGCCTCGGTACGGCTCATCATCTGAATAAAAATATCGTACTGGAAGGACTCCTGAAGGGATCGCGGCGGATGCGCCGGGACCTGCTCGCAGGCGGCCGCGATTTTTAACAGCTCCTCCTTCCGCTGGGGGTCCTCCTCTAAATTCTCCGCGATGATCCGGGCCAGCCGGGCGTAGCGCTTAGCGATGCGAATGCCGGCCTCCAGGGTGATTTTCATGGCCTCCCAGTTGTTGAGCTTGTCGTACAACTGGGCGATCTCCTTGTTCGCCAAAGGCTGGTGAACAAGTTCGTCGGTTTCGTCGATCTTTTTGTCCAGTTCCTCGATGATATCCTGAAACCCCCGCTTGCCGGTCATGAGATACTCATAATCCTTGTTGGAGTATCCGCCCCGGGCCAGGGGAACCCCCCAGCCGATGGAACCCGATAGCATCTTCATCATGTCTTCCATGTCGAAAACCGGCATCATTTTATCCAGATCGGATTTCCCGGCCCAGTACCCCACGATATCCTGAATGACCGCCTGATTCTGGTCCACCGGGTCCGGGATCGCGATCGGATCGTTGAAGACCTCGGCGTTTAGAATGGACGCGATGCTGGGATTCCAGTTCATGGTGTGCGGCAGGCTTCCGGTGTATCCCACCAGCTGGGCATGGTCGGTGATGAAGATGCTTTTATTGTCCAGAATATGGGCCAATATTTTTGCGCTTTTAACCACAAACGGATCAGGTGAAGACTCCAGCGCTCTTGCCATTTCTGTGGTCATGACCGCCTGCTCCAGGTCTGTTTTGACGCCGGGGGCATAGAGCCCGCCGATGGCCCCCTTTTTCCAGATCGCCTTTCTCAGGTAATCCAGCCTGTTGGAGCGCCGCTTTTCAGCCGCCCACCACCATTCCTGCTTTTTTTCAAATGCCTCAATACTGGTATTTTTTAATGCTGCCTGTGCCATCTTTGATCTCCTTTTTTTAATGTAAACAAAACGGGTATCCGGCCGCCCTTTCTCATCAGCGTTTTTGAAAGGAAGGACATGAAGCCGCATCATCATTAGCGTTGACGGGTTTTGATTTATAGTACGCCTGTCTCGGATCAACCGCCCGCTGGACACAATCCCCCTTTGCCGGATCATCCTTTACCGCGAAAAAATTTTTGCATTCCTTGCATGTTGCCATTGGATCACCTCCTGATTATTTATCGGTTGTTGTTTTTTTGTTTTTTTTCCCCCCGTCGGAAAAAACCCCTTATAACGGTTTAATTCTAACCCCCCCAGGCCCCCGCCCCCCCCAACCCCGGCCCCGCCGATGGTAGTCGGCAGACCCTCCTTTCGATAAATCTCTGCGAGGATCTCCAGCAGAGCGGGCTCAAACGCCTCCGTCTCCGTAAACTTCCAGTCGATGCCCAGCCATCCATACTTGTCCTGGCACCAGTTGTGAAAGGGAAGCAGGTCCACCCGGCTGATCCCTCCTGAAAGCCCTGCCAGAAACCCTGCGGCGGCCTGATGAAACCCCATGGAATCGTTGAAACCCGGAACCACCGGTATTCTCACCCAGATTTCAGCCCCTGTTTCCGAAAGCCGCGAAAGGTTCTCCAGAATGATCTCGTTTTTAACGCCGGTTTCCCGCTCATGCAGGACGGAGTCTATATGCTTTAAATCAAACAGCACGATATCCGCATACGCCGCCACCTTCTTTAAGGTTTCAAAGCTGCAGAACCCGTTGGTATCCAGGCAGGTGTGCAGGCTTCTCTGTTTGGCTGCGGCAAGAAGCGCTTCGGAAAAATCCGCATGCATGGTGGGTTCCCCGCCGCTCAGGGTCAGGCCGCCGCCGGAGTTGTCGTAAAACGGCCGGTCCTTTTCCACCTCGGTCAGGATATCATCGATGCTCATCCGCTTTCCCACCACCACCAGGGCGTCATAACGGCAGGCCTCCACGCATTTGAGGCAGCGGGCGCATCTGTCCCGAATGATCTTCTGGTAGGCGCAGCCTTCCTCCTGGGCCAGTTTCAGGGAAATGGGCGGATTGATCGCATCGTTGGGGCAGGCCTCCAAACAGGCGCCGCATTGCACGCAGAGCCGTTTTTTCCAGTAGACCTCGGGTTCCGGCTTCTGGGTTTCCGGGTTATGGCACCAGCTGCATTGCATGGGGCATCCCTTTAAAAAAACAAGGGTGCGAATCCCCGGCCCGTCGTTTACCGAAAACCGCTGAATCTCGGTGATTAAAGGTTGATTTTTCATGGCACCTCCTTTAGAGCCGCTTTTTCTAAAGCGCCTCGACAAACCCCTTCATGCCCTTTGTATTTTCCAGTTTCTCGATTTCTTTAGCGGCCCGGGCGATCTTTTCTTCGTTCATCACCGGCCGGCACAGGTCGACAAACTTGCTGTAAACCCGGTCTTTCTTGATCTCTATAGACGGAATCGCCTGAAGAATATCGGAAAAGGCCTCATACGCCCTGCCGTCTGTTGTTTTGATTTCCACATGGGCCTCCAGGGCGGTTTTCTGGGAATCCAAAACCACCGTCACCCTGTCCATGATCTCTTTGATTTTAGGGTTTTTGACGTTTTTATCGGTAAAGGCCTGGTTGCCGGTGATGCCGGTCACCAGGGCGTTGGCCACGCAGAAGGGAATGGAAAACTTACCTTCAAGCCCGGTGGAAGGCGATGTCTTTCCTGCCGCATCCATGGCCAGCTTGGATGACCGCACGGAAATCGAAGAAATCGCATCCAGAGAAATCCCCTCCTGCTGGACAAGACTCAGGGCCGCCTCGATAGGGGAATGGGTGGCGTGACACGAGGCGTGATACTTCTGGGAGATGTTTTTCACATCCCATCCCAGGCCGAGCAGGGCCATCACATCCGGATTGACCTTTCCTTTGAGCACCTCAAAAAACCCCTGGGGGCCTTCTAAAATATCCTCTGCGCTGGTAAACCCGTTTTGCGCAAGAAGCGCTGCCATCAGGCCGACCTGGGAGGCCCTTCCGGCGTGAAACGGCTTGCACATAGTGCCGAAAACCCGCTTCAACCCGGAGGCTTGGGTTCCCGCGATGCCAAGGGCGTAAATGGTCTGCTGCTCATTCAACCCCAAAAGCCGCGAGCATCCGGCTGCCGAAGCCAGGTGCCCCAGGGTGGCGGTGGCATGCCAGCCCGCCATGTAATGATCCAGGCCCGCGCACACCCCGATGGTGGCGCCAGCCTGAAGCCCGATCAGGTAGGCATTCAAAAAATCACGCCCGCTCATATCTTTCCACTCGCAAAGCGCCAAAACCGCTGGAAACAGGGTCACTGACGGATGCCCCAGAAATGAGACCAGGGTATCGTCGTAATCCAGGGTATGGGAGGCCGAACCGTTGATCAGAGCGGCCTGGGCGATGTTCATCTTCACGCCGTGCCCCAGAATGGTGGCCTGGGGGTTTCCGCCCATTTTCTTCTCATGATCGATCAACTTCTCGACTAAGGGATCATTTGCGCCGCCCAGGGTCACCGCGAGCCAGTCCATAAAGGCCACCTTTGCATGGGCATAGGCCTCTTCAGGGATTTTCTCGGCATTTGTCGTTACGATAAACTCCGCTATCTTCCGGGTCATTCCCGATGCGTTCTCAGCCATTGTGTCACTCCTTCACCGGTTTTTCGCTGTTTATGACCAGTTGAATTGCTGCGTCATTTCCTTGACGATCGCGTAGGGATCCTTCTCTTTTTTCAGCACCTGGTTCACGGCGGCATGAAACCGGTCCTCATTCCCCCATTTCTTTAAGATACAGCCGGAGACCTCCTGTTGAAGCAGGGTGAGGATCTCCTCTTTTGCCCGCATTTTTTCCTTTGCCTGTTGCCTGCCGGGATCGATGCGGTACTCAAGAAACGCCGTCACCACCTCTTTTACGCCTTCGTCTTTCAGGGCGGATGTTTTCAGAACAGGAGAAAGGGGCTGACCAGCTTCCGCCGAGAGCTCAAGCATGGCAAGGATGTCCGCCACCGCCTCATCAACACCCGGCATATCCGCCTTGTTGACGATATAAAGGTCTGCGATCTCCATCACACCGGCCTTTATCGCCTGAATCCCGTCCCCCTGCCCCGGCATACAGACCACCATGACCAGGTCCGCGGTCTTGACCACTTCGATTTCATCCTGCCCCACCCCCACCGTTTCAACCAAAACCACATCCTTGCCGAACACATCAAATATGCGGACCACATCCCGGGCCGCCTGGCAAAGCCCGCCCAGCATCCCCCGGGTGGCCATGGAGCGGATAAAAACCCCGGGCGTCTCAAAGATTTCCTTCATTCGCAGGCGATCCCCCAGCAGGGCGCCGCCGGAAAACGGGCTAGACGGATCAATGGCGATGATGCCGACGGTAAGTCCCCGGCTGATCAGCTCCTTTGAAATACCGCAGGTCAGGGTGCTCTTGCCGGCCCCCGGGGAACCGGTAATCCCGATCACACGGGCCGAACCGGTATTTGAATAGATCGCTCCCATGGCGTCCTTCCAGCCCGCATCCCGGTTTTCCACCCGGGTGATCAGGCGGGCCATGGCCCGAATATCCTTGTTTTTCACGCCGGCGATCAGGTTTTCCCAGGAATTCTTCATGCCCTTTTCCTTAAACAGACCGGTTACAGCCGGGTCTGCTGAAATTCGCCAAACACCCCACGCAGCACATCGCAGATCTCCTGCAGGGTCACATCGTTTTCCACGCAATCGCAGATGTCCGGCATCAGGTTGACGGACTCCTCCTTTGCATGCACTTCCAGGGTCGCCAGCAGGGAAAAAACCGTTCGGCTGTCCCGGGTTCGTTTCAGCTTCAAAAGCTTGGCCTTCTGCCGCGCCTCCGCGGTCTTCATCCGTTCGGGATCATAGGTCGCTTCAACGATCCGATTGACCTCCACCGTCATTTCGTTTTCTCCGGTAAAGCAGTTTACGCCGACCACGAATCCCTCCTGCCGCTCAATCTGCTTCTGCCGCTCATAAGCGCTCTTTGCGACAGCCTTCTGCATATACCCGTTTTCAACGGCGGCCACCGCGCCCCCCATTTTTTCGATTTTTTCAAACTCCGCCATTGCCGAGGCCTCGATCTCATCAGTTAAGGATTCCATAAAATAAGAGCCGGCCCACGGATCATTGACATCCGTCACCTTGGCCTCGTAGATCAGAATCCGTGTGGCGTCGAGCTGCAACTGCACCGCCTCCTGGCTGTGCCCCAGGCCCAGGGGTTCGTCAAAGGGGGGAAATACGCCGGGCAAGGCGCCGGACATTCCGGCCGCCATACCCCCGACAACCGCCCGGGTCAGGTTGTTCAACGGCCGCTGCAGGGTGGTTGAGGAGCAGCCGATATGCGCGGTGATGGGCTGACGAAGGAGCATGCTTCTCGGATTCTTTGCGGAAAACCGCTCCTTGAGCATCCGGGCATAGATGCGACGGGCCGCGCGCTGAAAGGCGATCTCCTTATAAATCTCCATGCTGCCGCCAAAGGCATTGAAGGTGAATTTAGGCGCGAATTGGTCGATTTCCAGACCGCCGTCTATGCCGGCCTGAAGGTATGCCGCGGCATTGGCCATGGAAAACCCCAGATCCTGGGCCGGTGTAGCCCCGGCCTCACGGATATGATACCCGCCCATGCTGTTGATGTTGAGCGCCGGCAGGTTCCCGGTGCAGAACACGCAGATGTCGCGGAAAAGCCTCATGGAGGGTCTGGGTGGAAAAATATAGGTGCCCCGGGCAATGAACTCCTTGAGGATGTCGTTCTGCGGCGTGCCCCGAAGCTTTTCAAGGGGAATCCCCCTTTTCTGGGCAAGCACCGCGTACATGGCGATGATGACCGCTGCCGGCGCATTGATGGTGAAATTGGACGGAACCCTGTCGATCTCCAGCTCGCCGGTATAGGGCTCGTAAATCGTTGCAAAATCCTTAAAGCTGTCGATGGCCACGCCGACCCGGCCCACCTCCCCTTCGGCATAGGGGCTGTCCGAGTCGTATCCGCACTGGGTGACCAGGTCAAAGGCCATGTTGGGCCCGCCCTTGCGGCCCATGGCGTGCATGCGGATCAGGTAATCCCGGTAGTCCTCCGCAGTGCCGAATCCGCCGTATTTTCCGACCCCGCCGGCTCCCCCCCAGTCCGGCCGGTAATCGGTTTTTGCCGCGCTGGCCGCATAGGCCCGCCAGAAATCAAACGGGCTGTTCCCCGCGGTGTATGGGTATTGGCCCGGAAACCCGACCTTTTCCAGAAACTCAAAGCCCTTGATATCCAGGGGGGTGTAAAAACGGGTCGGGCTTTCCGAAAGGTTAAACCGCTTCAGGCGCTTTTCCAGAACGTTTTTCTGCCACTGGGCTTGCGCTTTTTTAATTTTGTCCAGCGATTTTTTCTGCTCGGTCACGGATCATCCCCTTTGCTATGCTGTCACGACCTTGTGGATTCAAAACGATTCAGCCGGCTTCTTTTCAGCGGATACGGCCGAGGCGATATACGTCGCGATGGCCGACACGGGCGTTCCGGAGACAAAGACCTCTCCGACCCCCATGGCTTTAAGCTTCTCGATGTCCGGATCGGGAATGATACCCCCCACAATCACAAGGATATCCTCTGCGCCCTGGGCTTTGAGGCCGTCCATCACCTTTCGGGTTAAAGACAGATGCGCGCCGGACAGGATCGAAAGCCCGACCACATTCACATCCTCCTGGATCGCCGTGCTGACAATCTGCTCGGCGGTCTGCCGCAGCCCGGTATAGATCACCTCAAAACCGGCATCCCGTAAGCCGTAAGCAACGACCTGCGCCCCCCTTTCGTGCCCGTCCAGCCCGGGTTTTGCCACCAGCACGCGAATCTTTCCGCCCTGATTCATTCAATCCTCCCAGCCACTCGGTCTCTATGTTTGTCACAAAACCGCATCAATCCATTCCCCTGTTAAACCTGTTATGCAAGCAGGATGCCAGACATTTGGTTAAAAATATAACTATCTGTAATTATAAGTTTTTAATTAAAATCAGGGGAAACCCGACTGGGCACAATCATCGCATTTGGGACATCCTTGTCCAAATATTTGGGTCATCATGACCCAGTGGGCACACAGGCAAATCCCATTGAACCGCTGAAACGAATATGCTACAGGCTTAATCAACAGGCTCCGCCTTGGGGAAAAAAATCAGATGAGACCGGGGTATGAACAAGCCGCTCACCAATCAACTGACAAGATGTGAATGCTGCCCGCGCAAATGCCGGGTGAACCGGCTTGAGGGGGAGGTCGGGTTCTGCAGGATCAGCGCCGGTATTCAGGCTTGTCATGCCGGCCTGCATTTCGGGGAAGAACCCCCCATCTCGGGGACCAGGGGTTCGGGGACGATTTTTTTCGCCGGATGCAACCTGCGCTGCGTATTCTGCCAGAACCACCAGATCATCCAGGGGTTTGAAAAAGGGCGCACCCAAACCCTGACCATAGATGAGCTTGCCCTTGAAATGCTTCGGCTTCAGGATGAAGGCGCCCACAACATCAATTTTGTTTCGCCCTCCCACATGATTTTTCAAATGGCCGACGCTATCATACAGGCAAAGAAAAAAGGCTTTGTCCTGCCCGTGGTGTACAACTCCGGTGGATATGATTCCGTGGATGCCCTGCGCCAGATTCAAGGTCTGGTGGACATCTACCTTCCGGACATCAAATATCTGGACAATGAACTGGGCAAACGGTTCTCAGGGGTGGAGGATTACGCGGACATCATCCCCGAGATTCTTGCGGAAATGCTGGATCAGGTGGGCCACCTGAAAATGGATGATGAGGGGATTGCGATGCGGGGGCTTCTGGTCCGGCACCTGGTGCTGCCCGGCTGCCTGGAAAACAGCCGAAAATGCCTTCGCTTTCTGGCGGATTTGTCTTCAGACATCCATGTCAGCATCATGTCGCAATATGCTCCACAGCATAATGCCTGCGATTTCCCCGAAATCAACCGCAGCCTCACAATAGGCGAGTACGATGAGGTCACGGATTACGCCCTGAATCTGGGTCTTGAAAACGCCTTTATTCAGGAGATTGAAAGCCGGGATTATTATTTGCCGGATTTTGAGCGGGAAAGCCCCTTTAACCCAAACTACAGCAGGTAGCGGGGCCCGGTTTGCCGCATATCCGAAACGTTCGCCGGGAATTGACTTGACAACCCCACGCGACTGACGTACCATATGTGGTACGATTAGGAGGAAATCGAAAATGACGACTTTATCCGCATCTGAGGCAAGAAAACGGTTATACAATTTAGTCGACGAAGTCAAAGAATCCCATGAGCCCGTCCAGATCGTAGGCAAGAGAAGTTCTGCGTTTCTTGTATCGGCAGAAGACTGGAAGGCGATTGAAGAAACACTCTATCTCGCTTCTATTCCGGGTATGAGGGAGTCTATCAAGAAAGGTCTCAGAACACCGATAGGAAAATGTTCCAAGGAACCGGGCTGGTGAACTGGCGATTGGTCTTTACCAAACAGGCTCAAAAAGACGCAAAAAAAATCGCACGATCAGGTCTTAGGCCGCAAGCTTCAAAACTCTTAGAAATACTGCAAGATGATCCTTACCAAAGCCCGCCGCCTTACGAAAAATTGGTGGGTGATCTTACCGGGGCTTTCTCTCGAAGAATCAACATTCAACATCGTCTGATTTATCAAGTCCTCGATGACATTAAGACCGTAAAGATAATACGTATGTGGACACATTATGAATAGCGCGGCGAACAAACCGTTCCCCTGGATCCCAAAATGAGCAAAGACATTGAAAAAGATATTAAGATTTACTTAAAGCCGACGTTTACCATAGAGGCAAATCACAAAAAAATTATTGAAACCGCCAGGGATTTGACAAAAGGCTGTTTGCGCAATGAAGATAAAGCGGTAAAACTGTTTTATTTTGTAAGGGATTCGATTCCTTATAATCTCTACATGATCTCTGTGTTTGTTGAGGACTTCAAGGCGTCCAGGATACTGGCGTGGAGAAAGGGGTACTGCGTTCAGAAAGCGGTTCTTCTTACCGCCCTTGGAAGAGCCGCAAATATTCCAACCCGGTTGACCTTTGCCAGGATCAAAAATCACAGGGTGCCGGCCCGCATCGTTCAAAAAATAGGGAGTAACATCTTTCCCCGGCATGGGTATAATCAATTCTTCTTGAACGGCAAATGGATAAGCGCCGCGGCCACTTTTGATAAAAATCTATGCGAGAAAAACGGATTGCCCCCTGTGGAATTTGATGGAAAAAAAGATGCGATTTTACCGAACAAGGATTTGGAGGGGAACCCCTATATCGAATATATCGAAAAATTTTCCCCCACGGATGACCTTCCCTTTGAATGGATTGCCGAAGCGATTTCAAAACGCGTAGGCCCGAATAAACGACCCTGGCTGCAAAAAAACGACATAATCGATCACGTTTTTGAATAAAGCGGGGAACACAATCCTTATTTTTAAAAAATCGTTTGTGACCTCATATTTAATGGTTTACGACAGAATAGCCGCTTCGCTGATTCAGTGGGTTTGCCGGCATTCTTATGGTTGCCGCGATAGTCGGCTTTGTAACAAAAAATTTCTGGCTTGCCCTTGGGTGTTGGCTCCTTGCCGTCAAATTCAAGATGTGGTTTGTTGACCGTATGACCTGGATTGATGACATCATGAAAAATGCCACTTCAGAATATACGAACCGGCATAGCATAAAGGGTGAAAACAGGGCCAAGCATGAAACCCGTTGATCTCATCGATCACCCGGAGGGCGGTCGGTTCCGCAGGGTATTCAGATCCGCCAGAACCGTATCCACGCCGGATGGCGCTACCAGAGCAGCCCTGACCCACATCTACTTCTTGCTGAAGCCGGGCGAAGTAAGCCGGTTTCACAAACTGGCCTCAGATGAGATCTGGAATCTGTACCAGGGACCAGGGCTCAACCTGTACTCCTGGGACGGCACAAACAGACCGCCCAAATGCAACCTCCTGTCAGCCGGCAGTAACTGCTTCTGCCATGTCATACCAGCAGGCACCTGGCAAGCAGCAGGGCCGGTATCAGACACCGTCCTTGTGGGTTGCTCAGTTGCGCCCGGCTTTGAATTTTCAGATCTCACGCTTATTGATCCAGGTTCAGAGGATGCGAAACGGCTCCTCTCTGTAGCCCCCGAGATGGCCCGATATGTCCCAACAAGATAAAGGAAAAATGAGCGAACAATGAATTACACCCAGATGACTGCTCCCTGCGGATTGGACTGCTTTAATTGCCCTTTATACTTGGCAAATGAAAATCAGGAATTGAGAGCCGCCATATCAAAAAAACTGAATATTCCTTCTGATGCGGCTGTTTGTGGAGGCTGTCGAAACGAGAATGGAACAATTCCAATCCTTAAAATGACCGAGCCGTGCAGTGTTTATAAGTGCATTAAGCAAAAAGGGATTGATTTTTGCTGCGATTGCTCTGATTTTCCGTGCGATCATCTTCATCCCTATGCGGATAAAGCCGGTGAAGTGCCGCATAACACCAAGGTATTTAATCTGTGTTTAATCAAAAAAATGGGACTGGAAGCCTGGGCGCAAAACAAGGCAAAAAGCGTCAAAGATACATATTTCAAAGGGAAGTGGAAGCTTTAGGGCCTGAAAAAATCCTTGACTGCTCCGGAATGGGGAATTGGGTCACCTTGATTTGTGATTTATAAATCATCAATGCTTCGGCAAAAAGCTTTCATTTTGGATATTTTTCGGGTAAATCATAAATCAAGGTTTGACGGTAAATCAACATCTTGTTTCGATGATGAAATTATTGAAACGCATATCTGCATTGGCGTTCCCATGTTCACCCCAATCCGAAAGAGCATCGCTGTCAAAGAGATCAACCTTTTGAGCGATAAGATGATATGAAGATGTTCAGCTTATAAGATCATGCCGAAGGATAACCGTACAGCGCAAGCCGCTCCCTTGAACCAGTCACGCCGTGGGTGGTGGCAGAAAACATATAAGGGCACAATCTATCGCCACGCTCAAGGGGAAATTATTCACGATGATGCTCTCCACTGCCTTGAGTCACTATGTGAGGCTTGTGCTGATATTGTGTTCTTAGACCCCCCATTCAACCTTGGAAAGCGTTATGGCAAAAACGGGAGCCAACACGACCGCAAGAAAGAACAAGAATACCTTGAGTACATGATGAGTGTCATTGCGCGCAGCGCTATAGTACTCAAGGAAGGGGGCGCGCTCTATCTTTACCACATTCCCAAATGGGCTATTCGTCTGAGCCCTTACCTGGAGCAACACCTGGACTTCCGTCATTGGATCGCCATTTCCATGAAAAACGGCTTCGTCCGTGGCGATTACCTGTACCCCGCACACTACGCGCTCCTGTACTACACGAAGGACAAGCCTGCGGCGTTCAAGCGGCCCAAGGTGCCAAAGCCAATCTGCGCACGCTGCAAGAAAGATCTACGTGACTACGGTGGCTACAAAGAGTATGTCGCGGACGGGATTAACCTCAGCGACGTGTGGGATGACGTTAGCCCCGTGCGACACCGTAAGACTAAGACCCGCGCAGCCAACGAACTGCCACTGATAATCCCGGAGCGGGTGATCACCATCAGCGGATGTAGCGGCGGCCTTGTCGTGGATCCGTTTGCCGGCTCCGGCACTACAATCCTGGCTGCCGTGGCGGCGGGAATGCAGTTTGTGGCAGCGGATTTTGAAACAGAGTATTGCGAGCTCATGTACGACCGCGTTTCAGAATACACGTCAGGAAAAGGAAACCACTAATATGCCATTAGCCAATGCGCACCCCAAGAAGCGGTTCTTCATCGAGATGTTCACCCGTGACATCCCGCTACTGGATTGTGTCCTTGATCTTATCGACAACTGTATCGACGGCCTATCCCGCACCGGACAGCTTCAGATGCACACAATATCGGATGACATCTTTGGTCGAGGCTCGAACTCAGTGCCAAGGAAGGCCGATCGGCCATATGTACGAATCGAGTTTGATGGCGATCAGTTCCAAATCAGCGACAGCTGCGGTGGAATCGACTATCAGTACGCGCTGGATGACGTGTTCAACTTCGGGCACAGCACGACACGTTCAGAGGAGTACTTAGGTGTCTATGGTATTGGTATGAAGCGAGCCCTCTTCAAGATGGGCAAACGATTCGTGATCAAGTCTAAAACTGTCAAAAACGGCTTCCAGGTCGATCTAGATGTCGAGAAATGGATGGCCCAAGATGCCGAGATGAAGGACTGGACCATCGATCTCGCAGAGATTGCGTCCGCACGGACACCGGCACAGGCAGGCACAGAGATAGTAGTATCACCGCTAAAAAAGGAGGTGGCGGACCTTTTGTCTTCTCCGCATTTCGAAACTGTCCTGTCCAAAACAATAGGGGAGGTATATGCCTTCCTGGTCGACAAGTATGTTCGGATATCAGTGAACGGCGTGGATGTAAAACCTTTCACTGTCCCTGTTGGCAAGCCGCTTAAGGGAAAGACTTCGTACGAAGAGTTTAAGCATGATGGAGTGAAGGTCCAAATATTTGCAACTCTTTTTGCCGCTGGTTCGGGAAACGAGCGCCCCACGAAGGAGAAATCCGGGTGGTACATAGCATGCAACGGACGCCTTGTTCTCACCGCCAACACATCCGAGCTCACCGGATGGGGTGTCAACCCGATGCCAATATGGCATCCGAAGTACACTCCCTTCATCGGTCTCGTATTCTTCGAATCCAAGAACGCCCTGGAACTGCCCTGGACAACCACAAAGCGTAGCGTCAACGGCGAATCAGCGGTCTATAGAAAGGCCCTTTCTCGAATGGCCGTGCTGGCGCGCCCCATACTCACATTCTGTAATCGAAAGTATCCGGAGGCTGCAGATCAGGAGCCGATCGAGCGCGAAATTGCGAAGCAAATGAAGTCGACCAGCCTCGCGAATCTCGTGCACAGGCCAGGCTCAACGTTTTTGATTGAAACACCCAAGGAGAGGTTGACGAAGACAACCACCCGAGTGCAGTACGACGCGGAGCAGAGGTACATTGAGAAGATCCGTAAACACCTCCGAAAGCCGCGCATGGGAGCCACGAAGATCGGTGAGCATACCTTTAACTATTTCCTACGACAGGAGGGTCTGAAGTGAGCTCCTTTGGCAAAAGCTACGAGAAGGTACATTACGAGTTCAGGCCCGCAAAGCAGGTTGAGCGCAGGATGCTCCTACACACTTTCCACGAGTTGAGGAACCTTGGTTACACGATTTCGAGCTACGAGTACACTGGCCTTGGATCGATCTACTTCGTGGATTTTGTGCTTTTCCATCGATATCTTGGGCTGACACGGATGACCAGTGTCGAGGGGCATAGCGACATAAAAAAGCGTGTTGAGTTTAACTGCCCGTACAAGCTTATTGACGTCGTTCACGACGACATGTCCGCACAGGTAGCTCGTCTCTCTTCTAAACGACATCACATACTTTGGCTCGATTTTGATTCGATTCTCACCGAAGATATTCTTGACACAATTCAACTGGCAGCTATGCAGCTGAGCATCCAGTCGATCCTACTGGTTACAGTCGATGTCGAGCCGCCGGGCAGACCTGAAGATGGAAAAAAGAAATGGAATCCAACTACATGGATGAGCCACTATCGCCAGGAAGCCGGAACGTACTTCTGGCGCGGGATCAACAGGAGGGATTTCGCCCGCGATGCACTGCCCGCGACAAATGCTCGCATTCTCCAGGCTGTGATTGACGAGGGTCTCCGGGAGCGTGATGCAGACTTCATCGGCATGTTCTCGTTCTTGTACGCCGATGGACATCGGATGCTATCTGTGGGCGGAATGATTGGCAACCAGGAAGATAGACGACGAATTGCTTCGCTGAATCGGAATGAACTCTTCTTCATGCGCGACAAAATCACCGACAAGCCATTTCCGATCCGAGTCCCATTGGTTACACGTAAGGAAAGACTCTATTTAGATCAGAACATGCCGTGTCCCAGGAACTGGTTCCCTCCCGAATTCGAAATGAATTCAGATGACATAAAGGATTACAGCACACTCTATCGGTACTACCCTGCATACACCGAAATGCTTCTGTAAGCGAAGTTGATTCAGGTATGGTTATAACGCTCCCGAAAAACGACGCTGAGCAATGGAAGTCAGGATTGTGGGGAAATGGGGTCACACCTTGATTGGTGATTTATAAATCACCAAGGACTCGACAAAAGACTTGCGTTTGAATGTTTTTCAGGTAAATCATAAATCAAAGTTTGACGCTAAATCGGCATCATATTTTCGATGATAAAATCAGAAAAACGCATATTTTCATGGGCGACCCTATCCACCATGTTCCAACTGGAGGATGAATAATGCAGGACTATCATATTAACATTTTCTATTCAGAAGATGACAAGGGCTACATCGCCGATATACCTAATCTTGAGGCTTGTTCCGCATTTGGTGATACTCCTGACGAGGCATTGCATAAGGTCCAAAAGGCCAAAAAGCTTTGGTTGGAGGCTGCAATATCAGAGCACAGGCCTATTCCACCTCCAAAATATCGACCGGCTATCTACCAGGCGATATCAGCTTAATATTCCGGAGGATATTGATAAGATTAAGACCTAACAGGCTGTCCGGAGGTCTTTCGCAAGATTCTCGCTCTTCTTGAAACAGCGGAAACGGTTGAAGATATGAATTTGCCAGGATTGGGTTTACATCAGCTTAAAGGTGATCGCAAAGGGGAATGGGCAGTGAAAGTGAGCGGGAATTGGCGTATTACCTTCAAACTGGAAAAAAGTGATGCCTTTGATGTTAATTATGAAGACTATCATTAAGGAGGGAACCGAATGCGCATGTATGATCCGCCACATCCTGGCGAAATTATAAGGGAATTTTGTATTGAAGCACTTGATATCAGCGTTTCGGAGGCAGCTAAAGCCCTTGGCGTAACAAGAAAAACGCTTTCCACCCTGTTAAACGGCCGGTCAGGCATCAGCCCCGAGATGGCCCTAAGGCTATCAAAGGTGTTTGGTCGTACACCAGAAGGGTGGCTCCGGCTACAAATTCAATTTGAGCTGTGGAAGACAAAACAATCAGTGGATATCGAAGATTTGAAACGGATCAAAGCAGCTTGAATTCAATTCTGCAGAATAACCTTTCGTTTGTAACCGACTCCACGCCCTCGGGCACAGATCAACGGTTGAGGTCTAAAAATTATGAAATTCAAAGCAGACATAACCCAATGCGAAAACGGAAGAGACACAATCCTCTCGGTTTGCCAGTCCGGCCTTGGCGGCATTAAGCACGAGGTGATCATTCAGAGAGGACCCCGGGAGTTTGAGCCGTTCGAGGAATATCCCGGCCCAAAAATTTCCTGTGATGAACTCGGTCTTGATCTTGTCCCGGGACCGGAGAGGATTACCTTTTCAGGAGACATAATGACCATCGTCTTGTCGGAACCCGAAAATATCGAGGTGGACATTTCCAAGCTCACCCGAGAAGAACAAAAAAAAATGAAAGCAGTGGCAAAAGCCCTGTTCAAATAGGGAATCCAACCATATCAACCGATAGGTTCTGAAACCCTCGCCCCCTATCGATCTGTTTTTTAGGTATTCGTTCTTATGAAGCGCATGCCGCAAACACAGGATCCCAATGAAGCATGAAACAATAGAAACCTTCCACCGCCCCTGCAGCCTGGGCGAATCCATGTGCGGCCTGGAGATCAAGATGAAACAGGGTAAAATCCTGTCCATCACAGGTGATCCGGATGACCCCTTCAGCCAGGGCCATATCTGCCCCAAGGCCATGGCCCTAAAAGAGATCCATGAAGACCCGGACCGGCTTCGGCATCCGGTCAGGCGGGTGGGAAAGACCTGGAAGCCGCTGGACTGGAAAACCGCCATCGACGAAGTCGCCAAAAATATTTTAAGGATTCAAAAAAAACACGGCGATGACGCGGTTGCCCTATACATCGGAAACCCGGCCGCATTCAACTACGGTCTTCTGCTCTATCTGCTGCCGTTTCTCAAGGCCCTTCACACCAAAAACAGGTATTCCACCACCTCCGTGGACCAGTTGCCCCTGATGGTCAGCGCCTACCTGATGTTCGGCCATCAGGCGCTTCTGCCGGTTCCGGACCTGGACCGGTGCGATTTTTTCCTTGTCATCGGAAGCAATCCACTGGTCTCCAAGGGAAGCATCATGTCCTCCGGGGATATTCAACGGCGGCTTACATCCATTCAAGAGCGGGGCGGAAAAATCGTCGTGATCGATCCCCGGCGCACCCGCACCGCAAAGCTTGCCAAGCATCATTATTTTATTCACCCAGGCACGGACGCCCTGCTTCTGCTGGCCATGATCCACACCATCTTTGAAAAAAATCTAGACGCCATGGCTCGAATGGAAACCATCTGCCAGGGCGCGGATGTTTTAAAACAAGCGGCCGGAGGTTTTCCGCCCGAACGGGTGGAAGGCTTAACCGGCATAAAGGCAAAGGATATCCGCCGAATCGCTCAAGCGTTTGCCGACGCGAAATCCGCGGCCTGTTACGGAAGGATGGGAACCTGCGGCCAGGCATTCGGGACCCTCGCCTCCTGGCTGATCTATGCTCTTAACATCATCACCGGAAACATCGACCGGCCCGGCTCCATCATGTTCGCCCGCCCGGCCGCAGACCTGGTATCGGTCACGGGCAAAACCGGACAGGGCGGGCATATGGCCCGATGGCACAGCCGGGTTTCCGGCCTGCCGGAATTTTCAGGGGAGCTTCCGGCTGTGGCGCTGCCCGAAGAAATCCTGACCCGGGGCAAGGGGCAGGTTAAGGCCCTGATCACCCTTGCCGGAAACCCCGCGCTTTCCTCGCCAAACAGCTCTCGTATGGAACAAGCCTTAAAATCTTTGGACTTCATGGCGTCTGTGGATTTTTATATCAATGAAACCACACGGCACGCCCATATTATCCTTCCGCCGGCAAGTCCCCTTGAATCCGCCCAGTATCATCTGGCCTGCCAGGCCCTGGCCATCCGAAACACCGTAAAGTATGGCCGGCCTGTTTTCAAAAAGGAAAAAGGGGGCAGGTATGACTGGGAAATCCTGCGGGCCCTGACCCTTTGCCTGAGCAAGAAGCCCTTAAGCCGTCTGGGGTTGAGATTAACCCATCCGGACCTGCTGCTGGATCTGCTGATACGGTGGGGGCCGCATGGGGCAGGGTTTAACCCGGTAAGCAGCGGGCTTACCCTTGGCCGGGTCAAGAAAAATCCCCACGGGATCGATCTGGGTCCGCTTGAGCCCTGCCTGCCCAAACGGCTTTATACAAAGGATAAAAAAATTCAGCTTGCGCCCGAGCAGATGATAAACGACCTCAAGCGGCTGGAAGAAAAGTTCTTTACATCCATCGACAGCAAAGACAAAGAATATGACCTGCTGCTGATCGGCAGAAGAGATCTTTTGTCGATGAACTGGTGGACCCACAATTATCCCCGGTTGATGAAGGGGAAAAACCGTTTTACGGCCCGCATGCACCCTTTGGATGCGCAAAAACGCAACATTCATGAAAACGACAGGATCGCCGTCACCTCTTCAAAGGGCAGCATTCAACTCCCGGTGGAGCTTACGGAAAACATCATGCCCGGGGTGATCAGCATCCCCCACGGATGGGGGCACAACCGGCCCGGAACCCACCTGTCCGTTGCCAAGCAGCACGCCGGCGCCTGCTTAAACGATATCACCGACCATGAAGCCATCGACAAGGTCTGCGGCATGGCCGCGTTAAACGGGGTTCCCGTAAAGGTATGCGTGAGCCATGATGCGCCTGATAAAATTCAGGCCGGCCGTTGATCGGGAAAATGGGCTTCCCGGATTCGAAAAGTAAAGGATTTAACCTCTGATGGAACCGTAAAAAGTCCAACCTGTTCGCTTCGTGAGCCTTTCGAGGAGCGGTTTGCATTGAATGCTAAATTGCAAGAACTCGGCGCAAGCGCCTCAAACAGCTTGCAATTTTTAACGCATTCAACACAAACCGCTTACTCCCCCGAAAGCCTCAATCTCGCTCACAGTGGACTTTTACGATTGTGTCAACCTCTGAGATCACGAAAGACAGAAAAATATTTTCTCTATGCGCTCTGTGGTGAAAATATTTTAAAAGCACCGATAAATTCCTTGTTGCAAAAATATTGCAAAGCGGGATAACCGGTTTTTTATGATCGCATTGAAAATATTGTTATCCGGTTCTTGATATGTTATTCACAACCTTGACTGACAAATCAGTCATAATCTAGGGCAACCCCAAAAGGGTATCCGAATGCAAACAGCCCCCGTAAAAATCAAAGACGGCATCGTCCTGTTTTCGGGAAAGCTGTCCCGCCACCTGATGCTGGAACCGATTGTCAGCAACGCTTATTTTCTTGAGGACGGGGATGAGATAATCCTCTTTGATCCCTCCTGCGGCAAAAACATCGCCAGACGCATAGAATCCCACATGCAGGACAGGCGCAGATCCGGCGCGGCATGGAAAAAAGCGTATCTCATTGCGGGCCACTCCCACATCGACCATGCCAACAACTTTTATCTGGCCGACCTGACCGGGGCCGAAAAGACGCACATCTACGTCCATGAGGCCGGGTTCAATAAAAACGGCACGGTCATGAATGAACCGGCGGCCTTTATCACAAACAAATTTGAAGAATACAAAAAATACTATAATCCGTACCTCTCGTTTTCCTTTCCCAACAACCTGCTCATGGTTCCCTTTGCGGCCCTGGACGTATTCTTCCCGAAGCTGACAGCCAAGCTGTTCGGCCGCATCGGCGCCCTGCCCTGGCCGAATCCGGTAAACGGAAAAATCCAGCCGGAGCCGCTCCGGCTGGCGAATGCAGAGATGATGGATTTGGGAAACACCAAGATAAAGGGCTGGAGGCTGGGCGATAAAATCATTTTATACACGCCGGGGCACAGCCCCTGTTCCGTATCCCTGTTCTGGCCGGAGAAAAAAGCCCTGCTCATCAGCGATGCCGACTGGATCGGAAATCCCGTGTTCCTGTCCAGTTCCATAAAAGATTCCATCGACAGTATGGAAAAGATAAAAACGCTTGCCGGCTCAGGCAAAATAGACCTGTTCCTTCCGGCCCACGGCCCGGTAAGACAAGGAGAAAACAGGATCATAGAGCACCTGGATTTTCTCATCAGGCGGCTTAAGGCGATGAGGACGGATATCCTATCAGCCTATGAGTCCTGCGGCCGGACAAAGGATGTGCGCAAACTGACAAAGTTTCTGGTGCGGGAATATCCTGTCTTTAGAGCGCTCAAGCTGCTCAACTATCCCAGGCTTGTGGTCTTTGTGCATAATATTGTCGCCGTGTGCCTCAAAGAAGAGGGGATAATCGACGACCGAGGTTTTTTTGGAGGATCCGGCGTTGCAGGAAAATGAAAAAAAAGAAATGACCATTGAGGCGTTGAGAGAGCAGGTGGAGGCCTGGCGAAGACGCAAGCCGAAAAACGAAGGCTTTCTCACCTTTATTGAAAATCCGGCCGGGGTTGCGGCCAGCCTCATCTTTTTTATCCTGTTTTTTTCAACCCTGGTGCTGGTGCCGGTCATCGAGTTATTCAAACTGCTGATCCTAAGACCCGTTCTGACGATCTTTCATACCACCCTGGTCATCATTGCGGCGGTGTTTCTCCGTATCACGGCGAGGCCGCTGATCCGCATCGGTATAAAAGCCATCAGGAACAAAAACAAAAAAGGATATCGCGCCATCTATAACGGATTTCCCAAACTTCTTCGATTTTTTGTGCGATGCTTCGGCCCTTCCTTAAAATATTATTTAAAAATCGATACCAAGGATGTCCGCTCCATCGGAAAATTTCAGGAATGGATCGATGATACGGTGGGGGTGGAAGGCATCTGGATCGAAAGCGATGTCAATCGGGCGGTCCGAAGGGAAACCTGGTGCCCGTTTGTGGGCCGCGAAATCCCCTTCTCTTCCAAAAACGAAACCGCGGACCCCAGCGCGTTTTGCAGTAACTTCATGGCGGGCTGGGCCAACGATTTTTTGGCCTACTGCAACCCGGAGTTTGAACTGGCGCCCGTGACGGTTATGATTCCCAAAGGGGACGAATTCTGTGAGTTTGTCTGGAGAAAAAAAACCACGCCGGAAAAGGAGGCAAAGCCATGAAAATCCTGATCGCCTACCATTCCCGGACCGGATACACCGCGGAACTCACCCTGTTGATCGCCGAGGATCTGATCGCCATGGGGCATGCGGTGGATTTTGAAAAAATCGAGCCGGTGGTCAGAGAAAAAAGGTGGCCGATCCTGTGGCGGACCATGTGGTACTGGGGAGGGGCTTTTGGACTGGGCACCCTGTCCAACAAATACCGCAACTACTTCATCGAAAACTACAAAATCCCCGAGGTGGATATTCAGCCCCTGGTGCATTCAAATGTGTCCGAATACGACCGGATCTGCATCGGATCCCCGAAACAGACCATCGTTCCCTGCCCCATTGAACGGTATCTGAGGCGCGTGGAAGGGCTCAAAGGCAAAAAAGTCGGCTATTTCGGCACCTGGGGCGGACCCCCCTTAAAGCACTTTGAGGTGGAAAGCCTGTTCCGGCCGGTGGCGGACAGGCTGGAGCGAAGGGGCGCCAAGCTGGTTTCCATTCTGGGGCTGACCAGCCTGTATCACGAGTACAGCCTCATGCTGTTTTTCCGCTTTTTTTCATGGCTTCGGTTCGGGCTTCCCATTGAGGCATTCAGTGTGCACAGCATCTACGGCCAAAAAAACAGAAAGCTTTTTTGCGAAAACCTGATCGCCGGGGAGATAGATATCAAGGAGTCAAAGGGCTGGAAACGCGCCTTTGAAGGGCCGGGTATTCTGGGGGTGGCGAGCGCCAGCAGCCTGACCACCCTCCGGTTTGTCCGGCGATTCTATAACAGGCTTCTGGCCGATAAGGAAAGACGGTAGGTGCCGGCAAAACCGTCACGGATGAATCTAAGAAAGACAAGGAGAAACCAAAATGCCACGGTTTAACGAAACCGAAAAAAAAATCCGCAAGATGATCATGGACCGGGTGCTTGCCGAAGGCAGCTGCCCGACCACAGCGGAGCTGGCCGAAGCCCATTCCCTGTCGCCGGATCAGCTTGCGGCCGCGCTCAAAAACCTGGAGGCCGGGCTTTGCGTGGCCATACAAAACAGACAGCACGAGAATATAAAATACTTTCAGGATCAAAGGCTGGATGTGCCGCCCCCCAAGCTCGGTGAAATCTTCTATGCCCGGCCCTTTGCAACCTTTAAAAACCATTATCCCGTCTGGGTGGATGGGGATCAGAAGTGGTACGGGGAATGCGCGGTTGAGGTGTGCGGCATCTCCATGATGTTTCCGGGCAAAGAGGTGGCGGTGCAATCCGTATGCCGGCAGACCGGCGAGCCCGTGGAGATCGTGGGGCGCGACGGAAAGCTGCTGCATTATTCGCCCAAGACCCTGCGGGTGCATATCGGGATTCCCATTCGCTACTTTCCCGACGACGCGGTGGGATGGTGCGACTACAACAGCTTCTTCAGCTCGGAAGAAGCGGTCAAGCAATGGAAAAAAAAGCATCCTCGGCTCAAGGGGATCACCCGGTCGCCCGAGCAGATGGCCGCCTTCATCGTAAATCTGATCGGAAAGGGAAGGCTGGACTATAACTACCAGTTCAATTTCCCGGTGCTCACCACCCTGTGGCGGGCCCACCAGTACGGGTTTACCAAACCCCAACCGATACTTAAGTATTTCTGGCCCGATCCGTTCTGGCTTCCCACGCCCTACTTTTTTTCAGCGGTGAAACGAAACGGCTACCGGTACTACCTGCGCCTGTCCATGTTGTAGCCGGGGTTTTAACCGGGCCGAGGGATTTTAGTGCCTTACCCTTGAAAATTTGTCATAAAAAAAAAGAAATTCAAAACCACCCGTTCGCTGACGCTCACTTGAGCGCACAGAGAATAAAAAAAACCGCTATCTCTGTGTTCTCTGTGGTAAAATTACTAGGTTGGGGCGAAGCCCGCATGGGAGATTTAACCCTTAATTGAATGTTCGGAGATCGAAATGAATATCGTCGATATCGCAAAAAAGCTCAAGCGGGGTGAACTGCCGCCGCTGGGAGAAATTCCTTCATCCGTTCTGGATTTTGCCGCGGGCGCATCCAGCCTTCGAGGCCGTTTCGGGTCATTGAGCAGCGTCGAGCGGATCCTGACGGCAGTCCGCCATAAGGAACCGGACCAGGTGCCGGTCACCCCCATTTTAGGGGGCGGAGCAAGGCAGATATCTGGAATCTCCTTTCCGGACCACTCCTTAAACGCAGACAAAACCGCCCAGGTGTTTCTTGACGGATGGCGGTTTGTGGGCGGCGACCTGGTGATCCTGATGCTGGACCTCTCCCTTGAGGCCGCGGATTTCGGGCAGAAGGTGTTCTACCCGGAAAACTCCACCCCCTATTCGGACTTCGACCTTCCCCTGATCAAGGATGTGGACGACTACGAAAGGGTACCGGAAATCGATCCCTTGAAAACCCACCGCATGAGCGAATTTGTGCGGCTGTGCCGGATCGTCGTCAAGGAGGTCGGCCTGAAATCCATCGTCACCGGCTTTGTTTTCGGGCCCCTGGGGGTTCTGGCCATGATGCGCGGCGCGGAGCGGCTTTTCAAGGACTGCGTGCTCTATCCCAACAAGGTGAAAAAGGCGCTTGAAACCATCACCGGGGTTTTGATCCGGTACGTGGAGGCCCAGTGCGACACCGGGGTTCCGGCCGTGGCCATCGACGCCCTGTTCGCATCTAAAACCGGTCTGCCCAAGAATCTCTGGGAAGACATTGAAGGTCCCTTTGTCCGCGAAATCTGCCAGGCAATTCGAAAAAAGGGCCGAATGGTGGGGGTGCATAACTGCGGGCACGCCCCTTATTTTGACTCTCACATCCGTTTCATGGAGCCCGAGGTGATCAGCTTCGCCCATCTTCCGGATGACTGCGCCGACCGCAAACAACTCAAGCGCCGCTATGGGGACCAGGTCACCCTTTTGGGCTACGTGGAAACCCCGCTTCTGGTTCATGGGACGCCCACCGAGGTCATGGAAGAATGCCGGCGCCAGATCGACGACCTTGGCCCGGGCGGCGG
>CAZFWD010000259.1:0-3357 GCA_964522535.1 uncultured Desulfonema sp. | reverse complement strand
GGGTGTTAAGGAGATAATAGAGCACTTTCTTCATTATTTCAATAGTTTATTTTAAATTATTAAAAAAATAATTCGTTTTTATAGTTTTGCAATTACCTCGTTATTAAATAATTTTTATCCTGTCAATCTTTTATTTTGTTTTTCAGCAGAACAAAATGGCTTGAATTCAATAAATTAGGGGGCTTTTAAACTTGACGGGAAGGTTAAATTGGAAAATATGCGGATGCCGGAATCAGGGGATGAGCATAAGATCCAGGCGGTGGACATGCAGCCCGTCGATGGCGCCGGGGCCGAAGTCGGTCCCGTCAAAGGTGGCGCTTTCAAACCGGAGAGAACCTTCCATGGGCAGACTTAAATTAAGATATCCCAGAACCGGGCCCGGTCCCGCACCGTCAAGATCGCGTTCGCCCACATCAAAACCGGCCGGGTTGGAATAAACGCCGTTGGTGATGTCTCCAAAAAGGTCACCGATCTGAAACTCCCCAAAATCAACCCGGGTGGTCTGGTTGGGTTTCCAGGTGGTGGGGTACCTCGGGTCGTCGCCGGTCAGGTCGGTGAAGTCGCCGCCGATATAGATAGGGCCGAACTCCAGGGTGTCGCAACTGGTATTGTAGGCATAGCCCATGGTATCTATGGTCATTTGAAAGTTGGATTGAAAGTCAAAACCAGATCCGTAGAGGGGGGGGGAGGTGTAGGTGTAAAAACGCGGCCTGTCGATCAGCCCGATGTAAAAAGAACCCAGATCCACCGCCGCGGGGGAAATCGTGTTGGGGTAGTCGTGGTCAAAGAGGATCACATTATCGATGGTATAAGCCAGTTCCTGGTCCCAGTACGGGACGCTCACCAGGGTCATTCCCCGGTGGATTAAGTCCCCCGTACCAAAGGCGTATCCGTACCAGTCATTGACCGGCGCCACCTCGGGCTCCGCCACATCAAAAAATATAAGCCCGCTTGGAGGAGGGTCATTGGTATAGGAGCCGAAATAATAGTAGGGGGGGGAGGAGGAGGGGGCGCCGAGATTGAATGTGGCCACATCGCCGACGCCGTGCATCATGAAATCCTGGAATTCGATATAGTCGCCGCAGGGATCACAGTAGCGAAATACATCGATGTGATTGAAAATTTGAATGTCTTTTACAGCGATCCGAATGCCCGCGCTTCCGCAGACCGCTTCCATGTCGGTATCTGCCATGGGGGCGAGCCCGGCAAGGGCAAAGATCGTGACCGCCGGCACAGACAAAACAATGCAGAGGCATCCGGCTAAGACCCGTCGTGGGGACCAGGACGCTTTTTTTGCCGGACCCATGCGGTGGTCAGTGCGCGGCGCCAAAGATGTCATGATACGGCCTTTTTTGTTTTTTTAATTTTTATTCGGGCGGGGATAAACCCCGCTCCCTGCATTTTCATAGAAAAAGCGAAGGAAGAATTTTCTTCCTCCTTCGCTTTTGTTTTTTTTCACATGGTCAGGCAAACCCTGGTCCATGTTTTTTTGTTCACGCGCTCTTATTTGGGCGAGATTTCAATCCAGCCGCTGAGCGTCGAGAAGGTGAGACCTTGGATGGCGACGGTGCCGAACGTGGCCGGCCCGGTAATAGTCCCGCACCCTCCGATGGAGGTAATGTTGGAGTCATCATTGAGTGCATTGCTGGTAAAGCCAGCGACATCGCCGTCATACATCGGGGTGAGCGTAAGGTCGTTGATGTAGATTTCTATGGTCGGAATGCCGATCAGCACGCCGCCGATGGTGCTGTCACTATCTCCACTTCCCGCTGCGGGCGATGCGGAGGTCCACGTATGGTTTGCCCAGTATTTGAGACCTTCGGTGGATGCCGGAAGTGCATCCGTGGCGTCGATGGTCAGGAAGTGGGGGACAAACGTGGAATTGTCGCCGAGTTTACCGTAGTAATTGTTCAGACCCAGTGTCCCTGTAGTTTGGCCTGTAAAGTAGCAGCCGTCCCCCGTGTCAGTGGTGGCGTAATTATAAAACAGGGGAATGCCGCCGCAGCTCGTGGACATAAGATCCAGACCTCCACCAGCGGTGCCTTCAGTGTCGGTGGTGGTGATGGCGTTGATGTTCAACACGTCAATCTGGAAGTTGTTGAGAACGATGGCACCGGGGGCGCCACAGCAGGAGCCTTTGCCCTCCCAGGAGTTGAAGCCGTCGCAGTCGATCCACGCCAGTTTCTCGATATTGATGAACATCTGGATATCATCCGCGGCAATGTTGACGCCTGCCTGACCGGTGATTTCGTCCATTGCGGTCTCGTCCAGCATTTCAAGGCCGAACGCGGTGCAGGGGATGAGCATAATTGCTAAAATCAGTGCTAATTTCTTCATTTTTTCCTCCAAAAGTTTTTACATCCGTTGTTTAAAATACACTGTTTGTTTTTACTTGGGTTTTTTTGCGATTTTTTTTGACGATTCCGGTATCACCTCCTTTTTCTGATTGACAGGTTTGCGGTTTTTTTGGCGTGTGTTTGATCCGGCTGAGAAAAAAACACCCACGCGGGTCAAAACGTTGTTTATCCCTATAACAAAAGTTAAGTGGATGTCAATAGTTTTTTTAAAATTTTAAAACAGGCACAAACAGTGTTTATATGTTTAACAAAGGTTCAATCCCCTGTCAAGGTTTTTTTGGGGGGGAATTTTGAATGTAGGGGATGGGTTTATCCCATCCCGAAAATTATTGGGTGATGTGGGGATGAATCGGCCCCGGCCAACGGGCGGGGATAAACCCTCGGGCGGCAATAATTATTGTGGAAATTGTTGAAAATCGAAACCCAATTGTTCGCGCGCCCGGCCGAGGGCCGCCCGAATATGCTCGGCCTCGGGATTTAAGCGCAAGGCCGTTTGAAAGCTCTCAACCGCGGCGGGGATATCACCTTTGGTAAAATAGGCGATTCCCAGGTTGTAGCGGGCGTTCACATGATCCGGATTGATTTTTAAGACCTTCACGTAATGCGTTATGGCCTCATCCATACGACCTTGGCTCATCAGCACGGTCGCCAGGTTATGGAGGGCTTTTTCATCATCCGGCTGGATCTCGATCGCCTGTCGGTAATGATGGCCGGCCTTGTTGAGTTGACCCTGGTTTTTAAACGCGTTTCCTAAAGTGTAGTGCGCAGATGCGTTGCTGGGGTTGATGGCCAGCGCCTGCTGATAGTAAACGATCGCCTCGTCCGTGCGGCCCTGACCCGACAGCAGGGCCGCCAGCTGGTAGCAGGCTTTTTCATAGTCGGGTCGTATGGCGATGGCCCTGCGGTAATGCGTGGCTGCCTGATCATTTTCACCCAGTTCTCTAAGTACATTGGCCAGATTAAAATGCGCTTCCGGGAACTCCGGTCGAAGCGCAATGGC
>CAZFWD010000258.1:0-7364 GCA_964522535.1 uncultured Desulfonema sp. | reverse complement strand
ATATGGCGGGAGAAGGGTGCCCCCCGGGAAAGCGGAGCGCCGCAGGGAGGACAATGGTAGCGCTCGCATTCGCAGCGCGCCCAGGCAATGCTCCCTTCTTCATCCCCGAGTTCTGCAACCTTCTCCCGCCATATGGGTATGGTCCGCATCATGACCCGTCTGCCGGTGGCAATAAAAAAATTTTGAATCTCGCTGCAGGGCCACTCCGGGCACTGGTGGCAGGAATAATACCCCCTTGACCTGACGCAGTCCCGAATCTTGCAGCTTATGCAAAAGGAATAAAGCTGTCCGGGCGGGTCCGGCTGCATGCATCCCAGGCATGCCGTGTCCTCGGGTTTGGTGCCGTAAAGGTTTGCCAGGGCCGCCCTGAACTTCTCGTTTTTGTCCCGGGTGGCGATATACACCCCGCAGGTCCCGCAATACAGCCCGCAGGGGGCCATCAGCTCCTTGTTTCGAATTTCATCCTCGCTCCATCCTTCCATTCCGGCCTCCTTTCAAGCCTTCATCCATGAAAACCTTATAAAAATCAGGCTTTTGTCGGGCTGAAAAACCTATGGAAAAAATCCATTCTTCTTTGACTATATGTCATTCGCCTCTTTGAGAAAAGGAAAAAAACCATCTAATACCGGCTCGCTTTCAATTCCGGCAAGGGACACGACACCGTTTTACCGCCTAATGCGTCAAAAACTTGATTTTTAACAGCCCATCCTTTATAAGGACGGGACAATTCCGCCTGTTTCTTTAAAGTTTGGGTATTGAATAAAAAAAACTGGCAATCTCATCAAAAGGGATTCGGCCATGCGACACACCCTCGATCCTGACAACAGCCGGCCCCGCTGGGGGTCCAGCATGGGCTTTCTTCTTGCGGCCATCGGCTCCGCCGTGGGGCTGGGCAATATCTGGCGGTTTCCCTATGTGGCGTATGAAAACGGTGGCGGCGCGTTTTTGATCCCCTATGTCTGCGCGCTGATCACCGCCGGAATTCCGATCCTGATGCTGGAATTCGCCCTGGGCCACAAAAAGGAGGCATCCGCGCCCAAGGCGTTTTTCATGATCGACAGCAAGTGGGAATGGCTCGGCTGGTGGTCGGTGCTGTTTGTGATGTTCGGCATCCTGGCCTACTATATCGTGGTAATCGGATGGTGCCTCAATTACTTCCTTTTTTCATTCACCCTGGAATGGGGGGCTGACCCCAACGCCTTCTTCTTTGACCGGTTTTTAAACTCCTCCGGCCATGTGTGGAAGCTCAACGGGTTCAACCTTCAAATCGTTGCGGGCGTGGCCGTGATCTGGTTCATCAACTGGCTGATCACCTACCGCGGCATTGAAAAAGGGATCGAACGGGCTGTGAAATTCATGATGCCGCTTTTATTTGGTATTACCCTTATCATCATTATCTGGTCCCTGTTTCTCAATGGCGCGGCCGACGGCATTCGCCTGTACCTGGCGCCGGATTTTGCAAAAATCATGAACCTCAACGTCTGGGTGGCGGCCTACGGTCAGATCTTTTTTTCCCTTTCCCTGGGATTTGGGATCATGATCGCCTATGCCTCCTACCTGCCGCGCAAGGCGAATATCTTCAAAAACAGCATCATCGTTGCCTGCAGCAACAGCGCCTACGAGGTTTTCGCGGGCGTGGGGGTTTTCAGCATTTTGGGATACATGGCCCTTCAGCAGGGCGTACCCATACAGCAAACCGTGAAATCCGGCATCGGGCTGGCCTTTGTGGCCTATCCCCAGGCCATGTCACTGCTTCCCTTCGGCAGGGTTTTCGGTCTGCTCTTCTTTTTTCTGCTCATGATCGCCGGGATCTCCTCGTCCATCTCCATCATCGAGGCGTTTTCCTCGGCGGCCATTGATAAATTCGGCGCCACTCGAAAATCGATCATCACCGTCTCCTGCCTCATCGGGTTCGGGCTGTCCCTTGTCTTCACCACTCACGCCGGATTGTACTGGCTTGACATCGTCGATCATTTCCTCAACCATTACGGGCTGATCACCGTTGGCATCGTCGAAGCGTTCATCGTGGGATGGCTCTATCGAACGGAAAAACTCAAATCCCATATCGTCTCCCGACTGGGGCTCTCCGGCACCCGGCATAAAATTTTCAATTACGTCATTCTTCAGGCGTGGAAATACTGCATCAAATTCATCACGCCGGTGGCGCTCACCATTGCCATCATCAACAGCCTGATGAATGAATTCTCCAAACCGTATTCCGGCTATCCCATATCCGGCATTCTGTTTATCGGTGTGGGATGGCTGCTGATCACCCATATACTGGCCTTTGGGTTTTCCGGACTTCCCTGGAAACCACTCGAAAAATAAGAAAAACTTAATATGCGATAGAGGAAAAGGGTGTGATGCATATCTTGAATCGGGGTTTATGGGTCATCCTGGTCCTTGGATTGCTCTGCATACTGACGCTCATGATTCCGGGTGCGGCTGAAGCAGAGGAGAAATCCCCGTTCAGCGGCGAGGGGGAGATCGGAATGCTGATCACCGGCGGAAACACGGAAACCGAATCCGTCAACGGCAAGCTGAAACTCAACTACGAAACCGCCCGCTGGCTCAACCATATGGGTTTTGAAACCATGTACAGCGCCGAGGAGGTGGAAGACGACACCTCCGGCAAGACAGAAAAAGAAACCACCGCGGAAAAATACTCGGTTTCCGCCAAAACCGGATACAAGTTCGACGAGATGAATTATGTCTTTTTGCTGGGCAGCTATGAAGACGACCGGTTCAGCGGATATGATTACCAGCTCTCCTTCTCCGCCGGCTACGGCCGCCGGCTGATAAAAAACGACCGGATCACCCTTGAGCTCGAGGTGGGCCCCGGCTACCGGATCAACCGGCTCGATGAGGGGAACAAAGAGGAGGACATAATTCTTCGCGGGGCCGGCATGTTTAATTTAAAGCTGACCGAAACCTCCTCGTTTCAACAGGATGTCAGCGTGGAAACCGGCGAGGACAACACGATCACCCGGGCGGTCTCCGCGGTAAAAGCGCAGATCGTGGGCGCTTTGTCCATGAAGGCCTCGTTTACCGTCAAAAACACCTCCCAGGTTCCGGAGGATACCAAACACACCGACACCGAAACCGCACTCACCCTGGTGTACGATTTCTAAAGGGAACCGTCCTTATTCACGGGCCGCCGTGAGGATAAAACACCCGCCGCCGCCACCGCCGCCTGACCCGTCTTTCGTATCCGGCGACGGGATTGCCGCGGCAAGCGCCTTTTCCGCGTTGATCCGGCCTCCGGAAACCACCTTTTTGACCAGGGAATCTATGGGATCCACCGTGTCGAGGAGGATCTGTTTGACCTCACCACAGGTCAGGTCTGGGTTCTTGGACCAGATCAGGCCTGCCAGCCCCGACACCATCGGGGTCGCCATGGAGGTGCCGCTCTTGTACCCGTATTCATCCCCGACAAACCGCCAGTCGATGCCGGTCAGGGAGATGTCATCCATCAACACCCCCTCGTAATTCTTCGAGCCGTCCGATGTCAGCTTAAACCGCAGATAAAAATTGTCGAAATCCGTGTCGTTGCTCCAGAGCACCAGCCGCTCTCTGCCTGTGGAGAAGCCGGTAATCCGGTAAATGGAAGAATAATCGATATCGTCTTCGGAGAACTCAACGGTCAGCTCATCATAACCGGTTTCAAGCTGATAGAAAATGTTAAACCTGAGGTTGAGCCCCCGAAAGTTTTCCGCTTGAATCCTTTGCCGGGTCCGAATATAGGATTCCTCATTTTCGTGATACAGACCGGTCGAATCCATTACCACATGGGAGTTGAAATCCGGATCAAAGGCGATGAACCAGTCCTCATACACACCGCTGGTCAGCCAGTTTCCATCGCTGGATTCAAAGTCATCCGCAAACATGACCTCCCGCTTGGGAGGGGTGGTGCTGTAGATGTTTGAAGAGGAATCGTTTCCGCCGGGCGCCGCCACATCCACCGAGATTTCCCCATAGTTGGAATAGGAGGCCAATCCGTCGAAAGCGTCGGTCGCTGCAACGGAAACAATGTTGTCCAGGTCATAGTTTGCCGGATAGGTGGAAAAAGCATCATTGTCATGCCCGTCGTTCCCGGCCGCCGCCGTCACCAGCACCCCGTTTTGATCGGCGATGTCAAAGGCATCGTATTGCGCCCTGCTGAAAGAGGGGCCGCCGAAGCTGCAGTTAATGATGTTCGCCCCGTTCTTCACCGCATACAAAACCGCCAAGACGATATTGACCGTGGTGGCATTAAAGGGGCTGTCCTCAAACAGGTCAAAAATCTGCAGCGGCATGACCTGGGCCCGCCACATGACCCCGGTCGTTCCCACCCCGTTGTTTCCCTTCGCGGCGATGATCCCGGCCACATGGGTGCCGTACCCGTCGCCGTAAAGGTCTTTTGAATAATCCGAGGGGTTGTTATCCCGGTTCACGAAATCCCACCCGCAGACGTCATCCGCATACCCGTTGCCATCGTCGTCCGCGCCGTTGTCGGGGGTCTCGGCCGTGTTGGTCCAGATGTTGTCCGTTAAATCCGGGTGGTCGACCGCCACGCCCGAATCGATCACCGCAATCACGACCGCTTGGCTGCCGGTGTCCATATCCCACGCCGCCGGAGCGGAGATATCGGCGTCGGGCGTGCCGCCTACGCCGTTGACCGTCTGGCCGGTGTTTTGCAGATACCACAAGCTGCTAAACTGCGGATCATCGGGAATCATCTGGGGGGCGTACAGGTAATTGGGCTCCGCGTAGGTGACGCCCGGCGTCTCATTCAACTGGGCCGCCGCCTCCGCCGCATTCAAATCGGAAGGGAGTCTCCAGTACTCCACGCCGATGCCCGCAATCTCCTGAATCAGGGTTGCGCCCAGGGTCTCTCGAATACCGGCCTTTTCAGCCTCATCAACCCCGGGATCAAACCGGACCAGCACCTCATGGGGAACGTATGGCGCCGTTTGGTTTGCCTTTTTTTCCGCTGCTGCTACCGCCTGTACTGAAAACAAACAAACAAACAGCGCCCCCATCGATAAAAAACGAAACCCCTGCGTAAGCTTCATATCCGCATCCTGTTGGTCTGATCCGGCTTTGCCCCCATGCCCTGCCCAAATGCACGATACCGGGCCTCTTTGTTTTCAAAATAAATGGTTTGAACGGATTTGTAAATGAAGAATGGTTTTAAAACGGATGACAGGAAAAATGCGAATTCAGCAAAAACTTTAAAAAAAGACGCTATTTGCCGGCATCCTCTGCTTCCAGAAGGATCATGGAGAAAAAAATTTCATCCGGCACGTACCGGATGTCGGATATGGGGGGGGTGTCCTGAAATATCTTTACATCTCCCTCATACCCTGCCAGACGCGCCTGAATGATATAATCATCGGTTTTCTTCATGGGCCAGGGATACCACTTATCCGAAAACCGGTGATAAATCGGTGTCTTCCCGATATACACATCATTGATATGGATATCCGCGAACGCGGGCTTGGAATCGATTCTCACCAGCTTGGATGCGCAGCCAAGGAACATGCACAGCATCCCCGCCATCAATGCCGTCCAGATAATTCTTTTCATGAGTCTCCACCTCCGAGTATTTTTTTAACACAACCGGGCCTTCGGCTCAAGCATATTGTTTGATCACCTGTTGTTTGATTACCTGGGACCTTCAAATCAAGGGTTGACCCCCGGCCTAAAATGCTGCATCATGGGTTGAAAAATCCGCATGATCGCGGCATTGACCGTCGCGTTTTCTTCAATCAGGCAAAGGAGCAATCGAACGCCCCATGGGTCTAAAACCGTCGGCATTTTATGGCTGGTGGATCGTCGCCCTTCTGTTTTACACCCTGATCCACACCGCCGGAAACGGATTTTTCGCCGCGTCGGTCTATGTGCCCCGCTTCATCGAAGAACTCCACTGCACGACCTCCCAGATCATGCTGGCGGCCGCGGTATGGGCGGTGGTGTTCGGCTTCGCCAACCCCGTAATCGGCGCCTTGATGCACAGACACGGCGTAAAAAAAATATTTGTTCTCGGCCTTGCCTGCGCCGGGGTTCTGATGCTGATGATGTCGTTCATCACGAAGCTTTGGCATTTATACGCCTTAAACCTGCTGTCGGGTTTTGTGGGCGCGGCCACCATCCTCGTCCCCTGCCAAACCCTTGTCACCACCTGGTTTGACAAACGGCGGGGCCTGGCCATGGCGCTTACCACCATGGGAATCGGGGTGGGCGGGTTTATCATTCCCCAGTTCGCGGCCTGGCTGATTTTAGAATTCGGATGGCGCAACTCCCTTCGCATCGGCGCCCTGCTCACCTACCTGATCGTTCTGCCGCCGGTGCTGGTTTTCCTAAAGGACAGGCCGTCCGATCTTGGACAACACGTTGACGGAATTGTACCGGAAGGCGGCAACAGCAGCGGGCCTCAACGCGCCCTCGGAATATCCGCTCGACGCGCCCTTCGAACCCCGGACTTCTGGCTGATCACGGGTGTCTATGTCCTTCAACTGTTTGTGATGTCCGGGCTTCAAATGAATGTGCAGAACTTCGCCGAGGCTGAAATGGGGTACGCCCTGCTCATGGCGACCCGATTCATGGCCTTTGCCCTGATCATCACCCTGCCGGGGCGGTTTATCTATGGCTGGCTCTGCGACCACCTCAACCCCAAATACCTGATGGCCTCGGCCGGTCTCTTCCTTGCAGGCGGTGCCTTTGTTCTATGGTACTTTGTCATCAGGCTCGGCTGGATGAACGATTACCGCGCCATTGGAATTTTTTCCCTGTTTCAGGGAACCGGTATCGCAGGCAGCGCCATTGTTCTGCCGATTCTGGTGGGCCGCTGCTTCGGCGAGCGGGAGTTTCCCAAAATCATGGGCCTGGTGATGGCCGGGTTCGCCCTGGGCGTCATCTTCGGCCCGTTTTCCATGGGAAAAATCTTTGATCTCACCGGAAGCTATGCCGGCGCCTTTTTCCTCGCCACGGGCGTCGCCGGCCTTGCCGGCATCCTGGCCCTGTTCATTCGTCCTCATGCCCTGAAGGACGAATTTAAAGCAGACTGATTTGCTTTAAAACCCGCTTATTCTTCCCGCCCCAGGCTCACCACTTTTTACCTGTCATGGGGCGTCAACCGGAAAAAATCCGTTTTAAGCCGGCAAAATAAAAAAGGTTGACAGCCGCCTATTGATGGATGTAGGTTTTATTTACAAAGTAAAACTTTTTACTTTGTAAAAATAATCCCTCGGACCGGCGGATCAAGCGAGTTGACTAAAAAATACATATCCCAAAAATGGATGCGGATGAAGGAGCTTGCGGCCGTCACGGGCCTGCCGAGCGCAACGATCCAGTATTATGTCAAGGAGGGGCTCATTCCCAAG
>CAZFWD010000257.1:0-7282 GCA_964522535.1 uncultured Desulfonema sp. | reverse complement strand
ATATTGGGGTGCCCATTCTCGGAGCCGGCATCAACTTCCGCTGCCACTGACAGCAAATTGGAAATCATGAGTCGTGACACAAAATTTTGAACACTCCCTATTTCTTCAATAGTGCAAAAATGTTCGTAAATGCACATTGTCGATAACTTTACGTTTACGCACCGCATCCAAGTCTACCAATAACACAATTTCTCTATATCTTGGGGTTACTGAAAAAATTTAAAGTTGTGATCACACCAAGAAATACCAGAACGTTTGCCACCTGCGATAAGAGAATAATTTTCAATTATACAGCAGAGAAGATATAGGGCATCTCCTTCTTTACCTTATCACAGCACCTTTGCCATTCACCAAATTGAACCCGCTTAACCACACCCTGCCAATAAAAATATCCTCAAATATTTGAAAATAATATCAATAATTATAATCCACTCCTGAAATTATCATTCCTCGACCGTGAATAAACTAACCTCGTTCTATATAGGGGGACATGTTTTTTTCTTCGAATTGAATTCGGGGGACACAATACTAAATTACTGCCTATTTTTTCTGGGCCCCTTGGGTCCGGTTTTCTTTTTTCGAAGGTTTAAACCTGTTTTAGATTCGAGCTGATCAATAAAATGCTCGCTGCCAAACGGACGGCCGGTTCGTTCATGCCTGCGGAGACTTTCCATTTCCATCTCGGAAACAGGAACCTCAACAAAATCCGACCAGGAATGAATCAGTCCCAGCAAAGGCGCAACCTTGACGAGTTTGTCATCTTTTCCTTCCAAATGGGCTCTGCAACTGCTCCATTGGTAATCTCTGGGATGGGCGACCAGTTTTGCCCTGACCGGATTGAGTTCAATATACCGCACTGCTGCCAGCAGATGTTTCTCATCCATGACAAAGGATGAAAACCGGCCTTGCCACAGATAACCCCGCCAACCCTCCCGGAAATTGATCATTCGGGAATACCGGCGATGCGGTTCGCCAATGGCGGTTCTCAGATTGTCGGCTTTGGTGGGAACTGCAATCAAATGAATGTGGTTTGGCATCAGGCAGTAACCCCATATTTCCACATCACAACGCCCGCACCAGTCCGCCATCAGGTCAATATAGGCCTGGTAGTCCTCATTATTAAAAAAAGTCTGCTGCCTGCGATTGCCCCGTTGCGTGATATGATGGGGATATCCAACTGCTACCAGTCTTGCCATGCGTGCCATGATGCCAAACATGCCAAGGCAAAACTCATTTGTCAATAATTTAGTATCGTGTCCCCAGAATCGCCAGAATCGGACCTCAGGCCGTTCCAGAACAAGACCGAGGCTTCCTTAAAAAAATCGATAATCGCGTTTGAAGAATCAAGGGTTTTCACATAGGTGCCGATCCCGCTGTTTAACAGGCTGGCAAACCCTTGGGCAAAAAGCCAACCGTAAAACAGCAGCCGCTGTTTGGTCTCATCGGAAAGGTCGCGGGTAAACGGAGAACCTGAAAGCCGCTTTAAATGAAACTCGAAATTTTTCTCGCTTTCCTGGGTATTGATCCGGTTGTAGCCTTCATTATGAATGCACCTGAAAAGGTGTTTTTCCGACTTGGCGAACAGCACATAGCCCAGCCCCATATCGATATAGGCATCCCCGCTGTAGGATTTGAGCTGGTATTCCAGCAGGACCTGCCAGGCCCTTTTCGCCACCGCCTCCTTGATCTCCCGCATAGATCGCACACAGGTATAAACCGGCATGGTGGATGATTTTAACCTTTGCGCCACGGCGCGGGCGGTCAGCTTTTCCATGCCGCCCCTGCGGACAACCTGAAAAGCGGCCGAAACGATGTCGTCGGTCGTAAATTTTTTTCGCCGTGCCATGAATAAACACCGATTGAAGGGTTATCCTTCTGCTGATTCACCCCTCAAAGGACCGGCTGGTTACTGAATACCGAAAAAGGTTACCAGCCCCAGGCTCAGCTGCGGAATGTAGGTAATCAGTATCAGGCCGACCAACAGGATGATCAGAAACGGAACGGCCGCGCGGTAAAGGGCAAGCACCGGCTTGTTAAACCTGAAGCAGGAGATGAAAAGATTCATGCCCACCGGCGGGGTGGAGTAACCGATCTCCAGGTTGGTTAAAAAAATGATCCCCAGATGAACCGGGCTGATGCCGTAACTGACGGCAATCGGCAGAATCAAGGGAACCACCACCAGAAGCGCGGAATAGATATCCATCAGGCAGCCCACGATCAACAGAAAAATATTTAAACCGATCAAAAATACCCACCGGGAAGTAACGATTTCCTGCATGGCCTCTAAAATGCGCATCGGCACCTGGGCGTCAATCATATAATTGGTGAACGCAAGGGCTGACCCCAGAATGATCAGAATCCCGCCCACAAGCACCATGCTCTGATTCATGATCACCGGAATGCTGCGGATCTTTATCTCCCGGTGAATGAGCACCTCAACGATCAGGGCATACAGAACCAGCAGCGTGGCCATTTCGCCCAGGGTGACGTAGCCGCCGTAGATTCCGATCACCACAATGAGGGGTATGGCCAGCTCCCACTTCACCTCGAATGTGGCCGTCAGGATCTGGCGAAAGGAGGTCTTCTCCTTCACCACTTTGGCGCGGGTTCCGATAAAACCGCTGTAAATCGAAAGCAGCAGAATCAGCAGCAGGCCCGGAATAAGCCCGGCCGCAAAAAGCTGGTTGATGCTGGTTTCAGCCACCACGCCGAAAATAATAATCGGAAAGCTCGGCGGGAAGAGCAGGCCCAGGCTGCCGGAGGAGGTCATCAGCCCCAGGGAAAACCTTTCCGGATACCTTTCCTTGATCAGAGCCGGATAAAGCAGGCCGCCCAGAGCGATGATGGTGACGCCCGACGCCCCGGTGAACGCGGTAAAAAATGCGCATGCCGACAGACCCACGATGGCAAATCCCCCCGGAAGCCACCCCAGCACCGCCCGTGAGAACCTGACGATACGGACAGAGGCCCGGCTCTCGGCCAGGATAAACCCGGCAAAGGTAAACAGAGGAATGGTATAAAGAATGGGGTTATTGGCGAACTTGTTGTAGGTATCCACCACCAGTGCCGCAAACGGAATGCCGTCGACGTAGAACCCGACCATGGCAAACGCGGAGATCACCACAAATATCGGCGCGCCCAGAAGGGCCATCACGATGATCAGGGCGATAAGGGCCTCAATCACATCATCTCTCCCCGCGCATGTTCAACAGGCCCGTCACGCCGTTTCGCGCGAACCGAAAGGCAATAACCAGATACCCCAGGGGCAGAATCACCGCCAGCACCCACACCGGCAGGTTAAAGAAGGTCGAACGCCCGCAGCTCTGGTACTCGATGTAAACAAACCGATAAGAGGCGTACACCATAATTCCGCAGACCCCACAGGAAAAAAGATCGACCAAAACATCGGCCAGCAGACGGTGGCGCTCGGGTATCAGCTTTCTTGCCGCATCGATCTTAACATGGGCGCAGCTTCGCGTGGCGATGGCGGCGCCGAAAAAAGCAATCCACAGCACCAGATGCCGGACCAGGTCGTCGGCGCCGATAATGCCGGACTGAAACAGGTTCCGCATCAGGATCTGGACCAGGACCATGACCACCATGACGCCTAAAAATACATCGATGAGGATATCCTCGGCCTTGATCAGCGCCTGATTGATCTTGCCGTGCTGTCTCTGGGCGGCCGCACAGACAGGGCATTCAAACAGGTCGGGATCAAACTCGCTGCCGCATTTCAGGCATTGCATTTTGAATCGCGTCCTATCTCATCTTTTCAACATAGTTGCCGGGATGGGCCATTCGGTATTCTGCAAGGAGTGAAAGGGTTCTGTTTAGGAGTTCCTGGGAATACAGCTCCCCCACCAGGTTTTCCCGCGCCTTTTTGGCGGTATCGAACACGAACTGAAGCTGTTGCTCATCGCTCTCGGGATCAAAGGGTACAATCTGGATTCCCGATTTTTTGAGCACCTCGACGGACTTCCGGTCCTGCTCCCTGGCATAACGGCTGAGGCGTTCAAAATAGGGCTGGCAGATATTCAGAATCTTATTCCGGTTGTCTTGGGAAATTTTATTCCAGACATCCTTGCTCACGATGGTGGCGCCCTGCACGTTGGTGGTGGGGTATTCGTTCATGTACTTGAACCGGGTATCCCACCGGTAGGCCACGGCGCCGTAAGGGGTGATGGGGGCGGTGTCCACCAGTTTGGTGGACAGGGAGGTCATGACATCCGTAAAGGACAGGGGAATGGGCGTAATGCCGAAGGCCTCAAACATGGCCTCGCTTAACCGGTCTCCCTTCCACATCCACCATTTCTGGTTTCTGGCGACTTCGATCGAGGTAATGGGAACCTTGGAAAAGGTATAGACAAACCCCACCTCGTTCCATCCCAGAACCACAAACCCGTTTTCATCAAACAGCTTTTCCATGGTCTCCCGAAGCTGTTCTCTCACATACGCCACCTCGTCGTAGTTCATGAACAGATACGGCAGTTCGGTCACCCGCACCTGAGAAACAATCTGGCCCAACCCATGGCCGGTAAACATGCCGCCGTGAAGCTGGCCCATGCGGATCTTCCTCAACACATCGTTTTCATCCCCCTGCACCGCGCCGTAGTATATCTTGAACCCGACCTCGCTTTTGGTCTGTTCCCGGATCACGGCATCCATCTCACTCATCTCCTGCATGATAAAGGAACCGCGAGGGGCTATGGTCGCCATCTTTACCATGATCTTCGGGGAGTCTTCGGCATAGATTTCCGCCGATCCGATCAGCATCAGGATCAGCGCGCAGCCTATCCAGGATCTGTAATTTCTCATTTAAAACCCGCCTTTCTGAAAAAATGAAATGCTAAAACACATCATCCACATGTTGAATCAGCCTTTGGGCCTTCTGACGGGCCGCCGCGTTGATAAACCCCATCTCCGGCAGCAGGTCATCAGGGGCGGAGATGACATGATTTAATGTGGATACATACACCTCCCGGTCCTGTACCTGGTAGGCGTAGTACTTGGCATACATCAGGTGGAACACAAGAAGTTTGCCCTGGGAAATCTCAAAGGCGCGGTCGAACTCGGCCCTGGCCTTTTCCGGGTCGCCGCCCAAGGCCACGGATCGGGACGCGTACAGGGTGCCGAGCGCGGTATGGGCCGCCCCGTATCGATAGGATTCATTTAGCTCGCAACACCTCTTGAGCATGGCCTCGATCTTCGTCAGCGCAAGAAAAATCTCCGGATCGTCCACATTTAAACCGGCCCAGCTCAGCCAGGAACTCGCGGTCCAGAAAAGGGCCGGCACATCCCTTTTTCCGAGCACCTCAAGCCCGGCCGCAAAGGCATCTGCGGAACCGTCCTCAAACGCCTTTGCGAATCTTTTATTCTGTTTGAGCGCCCTTAAGGCGTATTGAAACGACTTGTAATATAGGCGCCCCGCCCGTGCCCGGTCCTCATCCTCCACAAACACAAAGCTGTACCCGTAATAGGCTTCCGCCGCCTTGACCAGCAGGTTGGTATTGTTTGGAGAGGCTTCAATGATACCGTCGAGCTGAATCAGGCTTGCCGGCAGCGCATCCTTGACCAGTTGCACGTCGTTGTTTTTGTTGACGGCGGTATTCATCTCCTCGAGCAGCGGTTCCATGGCATCGACGGTCATTTTCAACCTGACGCTGGTGCACCCGGAAAATCCAGTCATGCATAGAACGCATACCCATAAAACAAACCTTGCGCGACGCATTCAGCATTCTCCTTTTCAAGGGAAAACATGAAAAACAGGATTATAAAACGGCTGTTATATAATATCGTCGTCATACTTAAAGGATATGAAAACACCTGTCAACTGTTTTAACATTGTTTACTCTTAGATTCTGCAGGCACATCAAGCAGCAGATAGGAAAAGGTCCTAAAAAACGCAGGGCTGTTGGCCTGGGGGGTCTTGTGAAACGCCGGCCGCTAATACGCCTGAATAAAATTTGAAATCCAGTAGGGGCCGAGGGAACCATCCTCCCGCGTTTCCTGATTTTCCCCTTTCACAATCCGCTTGATGGGGGTGGGTAGGACCAGCAGTCCGGAAAACCACTCCGGTATGTCCAGATCGAAGCAGCACGGCAGGTCGCCTGTGGGAATACCATTGATAATTTCGACGGCATCGGTTCCATAATATCCGATTTCATCCTCCCGATCCAGCTGGCCGTTTCCGTTTTTATCCAAAATGGCCACAAGGTAGGCGGTGCGTTCGTCGTCAGTGCCATGATCGACCCCCCTGATCAACGGATCGGGCGGGCGATTATTCTCCCAGACCACAATCCACTCATACAGGGCGGTCAGTACCGGAAGCTTCCTGGGACAGAAAGGATCCAGCCTTTCGCCGATACCGATATAATCATACGCGGTTGCCGGGAGCATATCCACCGCAAGAAGGTAATCCATATCAATGTCAAGCTCGATTTCACAGGCGGTATTGAGGCTTCCCGAAATCCCTTCCACATGAATCGCCAGCACCATGATTTTTGCCTTTTCCATATCAAAGCTTCCGGTACCGCTCATGTCCAGCGCGTAATCGATATCCACATCAAAGTCGTAAATAAGCTTGTTGATCCTAAACTCATACCCATCGGGCGGGATCATATTTCTCCCGCAGTTGAGTTCCGCCGTAAACTGATAGGTGTTTTTGTTTTGAAGGATTCCGAGCTTGTCGTCGGAAGTGAGTTCGGGAAATCCCCCTGTAAAATCCCGATCCCACAGCCCCGCAATAATCACGGATTCTCCGGGGACCAGATCGGTGTGCGACAGGTCGCAGTCAAAATAAAAATCAGCAAGCGGCATGCGATAAAAGTATTTCAATCCGGCGTAAGGGTCTTCTATAATATCCTGGGGAGCGTCTGCTGAAAACACGAGAATATACATGGGCTTATCCCCATAAAAATAATCCGACGAAACCGAAAACATGCCGGCGATGGACATATCAATACCTGATGCCGACTGAACGTCGAGCTTAAATTCGATATCGATGCCGGAAACCTCCCCGCCGGTTATTAAAATCAGAGAGGAAAACGCCTCGCCCTTTCCGTAAAACCCAATCCGGTCTCCTCCGTCAACGCTTCCGCTGCCGTTGGCATCCAGCAGGGCAAATATCTGCAGGTTTTCGATCGGCAGATCCTTTCCATAGGGAAGGATGTCTAAGGTATAAGCTTGGGGGCCCGCCCCCTTGGGGATCGTTTTAAACCCCATCACCTCGTTGAAATCCAGGGCGGTAAAATCAGAAGAGACGATGTCCCCGGCGTAGGCCACC
>CAZFWD010000256.1:0-23214 GCA_964522535.1 uncultured Desulfonema sp. | reverse complement strand
AGGACCCGCCGGTGGTGGATACGGGGGATGATCCCCTGCGAAGCGACCCGGGGCTGGACGCCATTGTTCCGGATGATCCGAACCGGTCCTATGATATGAAGGATGTGATTCGGGCGGTTGTGGACAACGGCGAATTTTTTGAGCCCCATGAGCATTTTGCCAAAAATATGATTGTCTGTTTGGCGCGCTTAAACGGAAAAACCATCGGCATTATCGCCAACCAGCCGAGTTTTCTGGCCGGATGTTTAGACATCGACGCCTCGGATAAGGCCACCCGGTTTATCCGGTTCTGCGATGCGTTCAATATCCCGTTGCTCACCTTCGCGGATGTCCCCGGCTATATGCCCGGCAGCAATCAGGAGTGGGGCGGGATTATTCGGCACGGCGCCAAGCTGCTCTGGTGTTATGCCGAGGCGACCGTGCCGAAGCTGCTGGTGATTGTCCGAAAGGATTATGGCGGCGCCTATATCGCCATGTCCTCCAAACATCTGGGCGCCGATATCGCTTTTGCCTGGCCCACCGCGGAGATCGCCGTGATGGGGGCCGAGGGGGCCGCCAACATTATTCACCGGCAGGAGATTAAATCGGCCGAAGACCCTGCGGCAAAACGCAGGGAAAAAATCGAGGAATACCGGCGTCTGTTTGCAAACCCCTATTGTGCGGCGAGCATGGGATATATCGATGATGTCATTATCCCCAGCCAGACCCGGCCGCGGTTGATCGAAGCGCTTGAGGTCATGCGCACGAAACGATTGACCCTGCCGCCCAAGAAGCACGGCAATATTCCGGCTTGATGTTAAACCCTCGGTTTCCGGAGAATGTCCATAAGGGTATTTTCAGCAGTTTTTTTAATGTGCAAAACGTGATGAAACCTAAAAAGTCAAACTATTCGCTTCGTGAGTCTTTCGGGGCGCGGTTTGCATTGAATGCGAAATTGCAAGAACTCGGCGCAAGCGCCTCAAACAGCTTGCAATTTTCAACGCATTCAACGCAAACCGCAATTTACCCCGAAAGCCTCAATCTTGCTCATAGTCGACTTTTTAGGATTGTATCAAAATTGGTTAAGGCGGGGATGAATGACTGACAGAAAGAAGGCCGCCGCCATTGCGGCGGTGGCGCATTATATGAAGACCCAGGAGGAAGCCATGGCACTGCACCGGTCGTGGGCTGCGGAACCTTGGGTTTCTCCCGAGGAGACGGCGGTGATTCCCCGGCAGGAGACGAACCTCTGGGGCGTGTCCGGCCGGCAGGAACAGATGCAGATGCGCGCCATGATGCAGATGAAGGCGTTCTCTCTGTCGAAGCGAAACCGATAAAATCGTATTCGAGATCATATCAACAAGGAGAATCTTATGACGGATCATTTCACGGTAAAGATGACCACGATGGATTACGGCAGCCAGCGGCCGAAAGCTGAAAATCCTGTAAAGATAATGGATCTGACCCTGCGGGATGGCCACCAGTCCCTCTTTGCCACAAGGGGCCGGACCGAGGACATGATTCCGGTTGCGGAAATGATGGATCATGTCGGTTTCTGGGCGGTGGAGATGTGGGGTGGCGCCACCTTCGACACCATGCACCGGTTCTTAAACGAGGACCCCTGGCAGCGGATTCGAACCCTGAAGCGGTATTTTAAGAAAACCCCGTTTTCCATGCTGCTTCGAGGGCAGAACCTGGTCGGATACCGCCAGTACGCGGATGACGTCGCCCGCGTGTTTGTGGAAAAGGCCGCGGAAAACGGCATGGATATTTTCAGGACCTTTGATGCTCTAAATGATTACCGCAACTTTGAAATCGTTGTGCCGGCCATCAAGGCCTGCGGAAAGCATTTTCAGGGGTGCATCTGCTATTCCATGACCGAACCCCGCATGGGCGGAGAGGTTTACAACCTCGATTACTACCTGGGCAAGGCGAAAGAGCTGGAAAAAATGGCGGCGGACACGATTTGCATCAAGGATATGGCCGGGCTTTTGTCCCCGTATGATGCATTCGAGCTGATCAGCGCCCTGAAGCAGGCCGTTAAGGTACCGATTCACCTGCACAGTCATTTTACCTCGGGCATGGCCCCCATGACGCACCTCAAGGCGGTGGAGGCGGGGGTGGATATCCTGGATACCTGCCTGGCGAGTTACGCCTATCGGACCTCCCATCCCGCGGTGGAACCGCTGGTCATGGCCCTGCTGGGCACCAACCGGGATACCGGTTTTGATATCAAGGCGCTTGCCGAGATCAACCATGTCCTTGAAAAAGAAATTCTTCCCAAATACAAGCACCTGCTGGATGATTCAAAGGTGTCCATCATTGATATCAACGTGCTGCTTCATCAGACCCCCGGCGGCATGCTGTCCAACCTGGTCAATCAGTTACGGGAGATGGACGCCCTGGATCGGATCGATGAGGTGTATGCCGAACTTCCCCGGGTGCGAAAGGACCTGGGACAGGTTCCCCTGGTTACGCCCACCAGCCAGATCGTCGGGATTCAGACCGTCAACAACGTCCTTTTTGATGATGCGTCCGAGCGTTACAAGATGATCACCGCGCAGGTTAAGGACCTGTGTTACGGGCTTTACGGTAAAACCGCCGTTCCCATCAATCCGGAGGTCCAGAAGAAGGCGCTGAAAGGCTACAGCCGGGGCGAAAAGCCGATCACCTGCCGTCCGGCCGAAATCCTGGAACCGGAGCTTGAAAAGGCCAAAGCGGACGTAAAGGGCCTGACCACTGATCTTGAGGATATCATTACCTATGCGCTTTACCCGGTAACCGGCAAGAAGTTTCTTATGTACAAGTACGGCAAGGAGACGCCGCCCGACGAACTGAAGCCCAGAACCCTTGAGCAGGTTAAGGTGGAGGAGGAACGCATCGCCAAGGCAAAGGCCGGAAAACTTATCGAGAAAAAGGAGGTCCAAGCCCCCGAGAAAACCGATCAAGCAAGGACCTTTCATGTGTTTATCGATGATGAGTACTTTAAGGTGAGCGTCGACGAGCCTGGAGGACCGCCGATGATCGCCTATGCCCAGCCGACCCAGGTTCATCAGGTCGTGCCGCCGCGGCCGCCGGCACCGTCCGCTCCGACGCCGGCCCAGGCCGCCGTTTCCACAAAGCCGCTTCAAACCCCGCCGCCGCCTCCGAAAGCGGCTGCCGCCGGACCTGTACCCCCAAGTCCCGCAAAACCGGCTCCGGCCTCAAAGCCCGAAAAACCGAAACCCAAAGCGGCGGCCGGCGGGGACGGCACCCCGCTGAAGGCGCCCATGCCCGGCATGATCGTCAGCTATGAGAAACAGGTGGGGGATTCCGTGAAGGCCGGCGACACCGTGGTTGTCCTGGAGGCCATGAAGATGGAAAACGCCCTTCCGGCGACGGCGGACGGCAAGATCACCTCCATCAATTTCAAGGTCGGGGATTCGGTGGCCAAAAACGATGTCCTTTGCCTTATCGGATGATCGCTCAAGGGGAAGGCGAGATGAAAATTCATGAGTTTCAGGCGAAACAGTTTTTTAAAAAATACGATATACCGGTGCCCAGCGGCCAGATAGCCGAGGATTCGGCGCATGCGCGACGGATCGCCGAAGGCATCGGCACCCTTCCGGTGGCGGCAAAAGCGCAGATCCATGCCGGCGGCCGCGGCAAGGGCGGGGGGGTCAAGATCGCGAAATCCCTCGACGAGGTGGAACAATATGCGGCATCGATTATCGGCATGACCCTGGTGACGCCCCAGACCGGTTCCCAGGGAAAGCAAGTCAAGCGTGTGTTGATTGAACAGGGGCAGGCCATTAAAAAGGAGCTTTACCTGAGCCTGCTACCGGACCGGGAGTCGGCCTGCATCCTCGTCATCGCCAGTGAGGCTGGAGGCATGGAGATCGAGCAGGTCGCGGCCAAAACCCCGGAAAAGATCATCAAGGTCTATATCAATCCGTTAAACGGGATTCAGCCGTATCACTGTCGCCAGGCGGCCTACGGGTTGAATCTGCCGACTTCGGCGGTAAAGGGGTTTTCCCGAATGCTCATCCGGCTCTACCGCCTGCTTGTGGACTACGACTGCTCCTTAGTCGAGATCAATCCGTTGATTTTGACCGCCGAGGATTCGGTGGTCGCCTTGGACGCCAAGATGGATTTTGACGACAATGCCCTGTTTAGGCACCCGGATCTGAGCGAATACCGGGATCTCGACGAGGAGGATCCCCTTGAGGTGGAGGCCTCGAAGTATAACCTCAACTACATTAACCTGGACGGCAATGTGGGAAACATGGTCAACGGCGCGGGCCTGGCCATGGCGGTGATGGATACGATCAAGCTGGCCGGCGCCGAACCGGCCAATTTCCTGGACGTGGGCGGCGGCGCCACCGCGGAAATGGTGGAAAACGGGTTCAAGATCATTTTAAGCGACAGCAAGGTCAAAGGCATCCTGATCAACATCTTCGGCGGAATTCTGCGTTGCGACGTGCTGGCCAAAGGGGTGGTGGAAGCGGCCCGGAAAACGAAGATCAGCGTACCACTGGTCGTGCGCATGGAAGGGACCAACGTGGAAGAAGGACGAAAAATCCTTTCCCAATCCGGCCTTAAACTTGATACCGCTGCGGATATGAAGGAAGCGGGACAGCTGATCGCCAGGGCCGTCGCGGGTCAAAATTAGATATGAGGAAGGAATAAGAACTAGAATGAGCATATGGGTGGGGTCGCACACGCGGGTGCTGGTGCAGGGGATCACCGGAAAGGAAGGCCTGTTTCACACCCGTCAGTGCGTTTTGTATGGGACGAATGTGGTGGCCGGTGTAACCCCGGGAAAGGGCGGACAGGAGGTCGACGGCATTCCGGTGTTCAATACGGTGGCGGAAGCGGTAAGACAGACTCAGGCCGACTGCAGCATGATTTTTGTGCCGCCGCCGTTTGCGGCGGACGCCATACTGGAAGCCGCGGATGCCGGGATCGCCTTGATCGTGGCCATCACCGAAGGGATCCCCATTCTGGATATGATGCGGGTCAAACAGGTGCTTTACGGGTCCGCGTCCCGTCTGATCGGCCCCAACTGTCCGGGGATTATCACACCGGGGCAGGCCAAGGTGGGCATCATGCCGGGGCCTATCCATAAGCCCGGCGGTCCCATCGGGGTGGTTTCCCGTTCCGGAACCCTGACCTATGAGGTGGTGTATCAGCTGACCTGCCAGGGGATCGGCCAGACCACCTGCATCGGAATCGGCGGAGACCCGGTTAACGGAACCAGCTTTATCGACTGCCTGGACGCCTTTGAAAAGGATTCCGAAACAAAGGGCATCGTCATGGTAGGGGAGATCGGCGGCAGCGCCGAGGAAAAGGCCGCCGAATTCATCAAGTCCCGCGTGACCAAGCCGGTGGTGGGATTTATCGCCGGGATCACGGCTCCGCCCGGAAGGCGGATGGGGCACGCCGGTGCGATCATCAGCGGCGGCAGCGGCACGGCCGCGGCGAAGATTTCCGCCCTAAAGCAGGGCGGCATCCATGTGTGTGAAAACCTGGGCGACATCGGTGCCATATGCGCAAAGGTTTTCAGTTAGGAAACCGCCGGTTTATTAAAGGATGTTTTTCTACCCGAAACCGCCTTGCTTCACAGGTGCTGTGTTTTGAAATACGGTGCTGTCCCATTTATACCCTATAACCTGACAACGAATCCTTTCGGAGACAGACGGCGATGAACTGGTTTTTTGACGCCTTCCGCACCGCCATCGGCAAGAAAATACTGATGGCGGTCACCGGGCTTTTCTTCTGTCTTTTTCTTCTGATTCATTTAATCGGCAACCTCACCCTTTACGGCGGCCAGGGGTTGTTCATCTCTTATGTGACGCATCTCCATGCCCTGGGGCCCCTGATCCTGGTTGCGGAATTCGGGCTGTTGTTTTTTGCGGTGATTCATGTGTCCACCGGACTGCTGCTTGTTTTCCAGAATTGGCGGGCCAGGCCCGTGGGGTATGCGGTGAAAAAAAATGCGGGCGGCCGGACCATCGGATCGGCCACCATGCCCTATACCGGCCTGGTGATCCTTTGTTTTATCGTCATTCATCTGTTAAATTTTAAATTTATCGACCAGGCCCCGCTGACGGTGTTTAATACCTTGACGGGTCTTTTTTCAGCCTTCTTGTATATTGTGATTTATACCGCAGCCGTGATTGCCGTGGCCATTCACGTCCGGCACGGATTCTGGAGCCTGTTCCAGACCCTGGGGGCCAACCATCCCAAATACATGCCGTTTATCCAGGGACTCGGGATTGTCTTCAGCCTGCTGATCGCCGGCGGGGTTGGGTTTATTCCTGTTTATATCGGATTTATTGCGTAGAAAGGAAGAAGATGAGCCTTGATGCAAAAGTTCCGGCGGGGAATCTTGCCGAAAAATGGGATCGCTACCGGTTTGACGTAAAACTGGTCAGTCCGGCCAATAAGAAAAAATTTGATATCATTGTGGTGGGCACCGGGCTGGCAGGCGGTTCTGCGGCCGCGGCTCTGGCGGAGCTGGGATATAACGTTAAATCTTTTTGTATTCAGGACACCCCCCGGCGCGCCCACAGCATCGCGGCCCAGGGCGGAATCAACGCAGCCAAGAATTACGCCAATGACGGGGACAGCATTTGGCGGCTTTTTTACGATACCGTAAAAGGCGGGGATTTTAGATCCAGGGAGGCGAATGTTTACCGCCTGGCGCAGTTGAGCGTGAACATCATCGATCATTGCGTGGCCCAGGGCATTCCCTTTGCCCGGGATTACGGCGGTCTGTTGGATAACCGATCCTTTGGCGGGGCCCAGGTCTCCAGAACATTTTACGCGCGTGGCCAGACCGGCCAGCAGCTTCTGCTCGGCGCATACAGCGCGCTCATGCGGCAGGCCGCGGCCGGTCGGGCACAGATTTTTCCCCGGCGCGAGATGCTGGATCTGGTGGTGATTAACGGCCGGGCCAGGGGAATCATCGTTCGGAATCTGATCAGCGGCGAAATCGAATCCCACGAAGCGCATGCCGTGGTGCTGGCCACGGGCGGCTATGTCAACGCCTACAGCCTTTCCACCATGGCCGCCTCGTCCAATGTGTCGGCCGTCCTCAGGGCGTATCAAAAGGGCGCATTTTTCGCTAACCCCTGTTTTGTTCAGATCCATCCAACCTGTATTCCGGTCCACGGCAGCTATCAGTCCAAACTGACCCTGATGAGCGAAAGCTTAAGAAACGACGGCCGGGTCTGGGTGCCCAAAACCCCGGGGGACAAGCGGCCGGCAAGCCGCATTCCCGAATCCGAAAGGGATTACTACCTTGAGAGACGGTATCCAAGTTTCGGCAACCTGGTGCCCCGGGACGTCGCTTCGAGAAACGCAAAGGAGCAGTGCGATATGGGCAAGGGGGTGGGGGAAACCGGGCTGGCGGTGTATCTGGATTTTGCCGATGCGATCAAGAAAAACGGCCGGGAGGTGATCGCCGCCAAATACGGCAACCTGTTTGACATGTATGAGAAGATCACCGGCGAAAACCCCTATGAGACCCCCATGATGATCTATCCGGCGCTGCATTACGCCATGGGCGGGTTGTGGGTGGATTATAACCTGATGTCTACGATTCCCGGGCTTTTCGTGCTGGGGGAAGCCAATTTTTCCGATCACGGGGCCAATCGCCTGGGGGCAAGCGCCCTCATGCAGGGTCTGGCCGACGGTTATTTTATCATTCCATACACCATCGGGGGTTACCTGGCTGGGACAGAGCTTCCTCGCATCAATACTGACCAGGATGCGTTTCACGAGGCCCGCGAGTCCGCCAAGGCGCGCATTGAGAGGCTGCTCGCGATCAGAGGGACCCGCACCGTCAAGGAATTTCACCGGGACCTCGGGCAGATTCTCTGGCATTACTGCGGCATGTCCAGGGACGAGGAGGGGCTGTTAAAAGCCCAGTCGCTGGTTCACGCCCTGAAGCAGGAGTTCTGGGAGAATGTTCTCATTCCGGGAACCGCCGCGGATTTTAATCAAAGCCTTGAGGCCGCCGGCCGCGTGGCCGATTTCTTCGCGCTTGCCGAGCTGATTATCATCGATGCTCTAAACCGAAAGGAATCCTGCGGCTGCCATTTTAATACCGCGTATCAGACCGAGGATAACGAAGCAAAGCGGGATGATGCGAATTTCTGCCATGTGGCCGCGTGGGCGTTTGACGGGGAGGGCAAGGCGCCTGTTCTGCATAAGGAACCGCTGGTGTTTGAAAACGTTGAATTGATCCAGAGGAGTTATAAATGACGGCAAAAACGATCAATCTGACATTGAAGGTTTGGCGTCAGGGCAGCGGGGAGAAGAAGGGAAGGTTTAAGACCTATGCGGCCGAAAACATTTCAACGGACATGTCTTTTCTTGAGATGCTGGATGTGGTGAACGAAGAATTAACCAGAAACGGCGAGGAGCCGATCGCCTTTGATCATGATTGCCGGGAAGGGATCTGCGGCATGTGCGGGGCGGTGGTCAACGGCCGCGCCCATGGACACCAGAAAGAGACCACCCTCTGCCAGCTTCATATGCGTCATTTTTCCGACGGCGAAACCATTGTGGTCGAACCCTGGCGGGCCAGGGCGTTTTCGGTGATTAAAGATCTGGTGGTGGACCGAAGCCCCCTGGATCAGCTTATTCAGGCCGGGGGGTATATTTCCGTCAACACCGGCGGCGCGCCGGATGCCAACGCGATTCCGATTTCAAAAGAGACAGCAGAAGCCGCTTTTGAAGCGGCCGCATGTATCGGGTGCGGGGCCTGCGTGGCCGCCTGTCCAAACGCCTCAGCCATGCTTTTTGTCGGGGCGAAGATATCCCATCTCGCCCTGCTTCCCCAGGGCAGGCCGGAAGCGGCCAAGCGGGTCCGAACCATGATCCGGCGGATGACCGAGCTGGGGTTTGGGAACTGCTCCAACGAGGCCGAATGTGAGGTCGAGTGTCCCAAGGGAATATCCATTGTCGAGATCGCGCGGCTGAACCGTGAACTGATGAAAGCGGCGTTTTTATAAAAAATTGTGTTGTGGGCTGAAGCTGTGGTATAAATCAGCAGGTCTGTTCCGGCATCGGGAAGGCCCAAGGAGGCAATCGGGCGCGTTATTTTTCAGGAGGTGGGTATGAAAAAAACCAATGTGGCCGGCGTAGTGTCGATCGCCAGCGGCGGGCTTCTTTATGGGTACGTGGCGCTTGCCAATATGATGGCGAAGTCTTCGGACATTCATAATTACGCCAAACGGGCGAACGTGAAGGAGCACCAGTCGCTTATTTCTGTTCTGCCTGAGGGGAATTTCGACTGGATTGAAAGCCTTCCCTGGGAACCGCTAAGGAATGGAGCCGACTATGTTGCCACCATGCCGCTCTGGTTATTGCTGATCATCGTCGGCGTCATCCTGTTGCTCATCGGCGGGCTGTTTATCAAGAAATGACCCGCAATAGGGGCGTATCATTTATGCCCTGCCTATCGGGTGGAAAGGACCTTTATTTTTTGGATAAAAGCGCGGCCTGAAGTTTTGCGCCCAAATCCCCCAGGCTGTTGGGGCTTGAGGGCGGTTGGCCGGCCGCATGGTTTTTCCAGTCGTCCCGAGGGACCTCATCGCCGAGGGAGAGGGTGATCTTTCGTTCCCCGGGGTTGATGGCTTCGATCAGCACCGGCAGGACATCATGGATTTTTAATTTTTCGATTTTTGAGGAAGAAGACCCGTTTTCCATTCTGGATTTGGGCAGCAGGCCGGTGATTCCGGGCTCCAGCAGGACAAAATAGCCGAACCCTTCCTTTTTTTCGATCCGTCCCATAACGGTCTGGCCGACACGGTATTTTTCTTCGATGTCCATCCAGGGATCCCCGTCGGCGTCCCGAATGCTGAGCGAGATTCGTCTGTTCTCCGGATCGATTCCCTTGATCATCACGGAAACCGTATCCCCCGGGGAGACGGCATCCTCGGTTCTGACGATCCGTTTGGTGAAGCTGATCTCGCTGATATGCACCAGCCCTTCAATACCGGGTGCGATTTCCACGAACGCGCCGAAATCCGCGCAGCGGGTGATTTTGCCGGTGACCTTGTCGCCTGAATGAAACCGCTCGCCGATTTTTTCCCATGGGTTGGTTTCGACCTGCTTTGCGGAAAGGGAGATCCGGTTTTGCTCGGGCTTGATGTCGAGCAGCTTGACGCGAAGGGTGTCGTTGGGTTTAACGATTTCCGAAGGATTTTCCACTCGGGACCAGCTCAGTTCCGAGACGTGAATCATGCCTTCCACCCCGGGTATGATTTCCGCAAACACGCCATAGGGCATGATTTTTGTCACCCTGGCCTCAAGGATGTCCCCGGTGTTAACGGTTTTGAAAAAATCCTTTCTTGCCGCCTCGATCTCTCGCTCCAGTAGGTCGCGGCGGGAAACCACAAGGTTTTTGCCGTTTTTTTCAAACCGGGTGATTAAAAAGTTAAAGCTTTGGTTCAGATACGCTTCCGGCGGCTCCGACGACCGGCGGTCGATCTGGCTGATGGGGCAAAATGCGGTCTTTTGCAGGATACTGACCCGAAACCCGCCCTTGCAGGCTTCCATCACCCGGCCCTCCACCGGAATGCCGCTTTTGTAGGCATTATAGAGGAGGTGGTCGTTTCCCGCTCCCGAGATGGTCCCGGAAAGGCGGATTTCATCATCTTTGATGGATACGACATAGAGATCCAGCTGGTCTCCTATCTGATAACGGAGGTTGCCGTCCGAATCCATGATCTCATTTTTCTCGACCACACCATCCGCCTTTGTCCCGGTATCCACAAACACGTTTTCAGACCCGATGGCGATGATTTTTCCCTGGATTTTATCTCCGACATGAAGCGTGGGATTGTCCTTCATGTAGGACTCAAACAGTTCGGCAAAACCGGGTTCATCGTCCGCGTCATTTTTGGGCTTTTCGGTTTCAAACAGATCGTCGGGCATCAGCAGGACTCCTTCCGGTTGTGTTATGGGTTTGCTGTGCAAACCGGTTCGGTTTTATCAAGAGCGTTTATCCTTTGCAAGTATTACTCGAGGTTTCCATAAATTTGATCATTTTTTTTGCGATTTGAGGGTTGCATTCGGAGTGAAATTTATTATTTTATAAAATAACGGGTTTGAATCGTAAAGGAGCAGCCATGAAGGTATGTGAACAGTGCGGCAAAACAATCCAGGATGGGGAAGAAAGGGAAAAAGACGGCCGAACCCTATGCGAGGACTGCTACATTGATTTGATTTCTTCACCCCGGGCCTGCGACCCGTGGGCGGTGTACAGCGCCAAAAAGGCATCCGGCTCAGCCGAGATCACCGAGCAACAGGCCGCTATTCTGGCGTATCTTAAGGAAACCGGAGGCGCGACACTCGAAGAGATCTCGGAAAAGCTTGATATTCGGCCCGCAGACCTTGAGCGGGAGTTTGCGGTTTTGAGGCACATGGAAAGGGTGAAAGGCCGGCTGGAGAACGGCGAAAAGCTTATCTGTCTCTGGTGAGGCGTCGGCGGGGGGTTGCGTAAATTCGGTCTATCGGTAAATTCGAACCATTACCTGCTGGCGGCCCCATTGAAGCGCCTCTGAATGGGAGCGGTAAAACAGATCGAGGCGGTTTGGGCCTTTGATCGCGCCGCCGCGGTCCTCCACGATCCCGTATCCATATCCGTCGATATACATTCGCGTGCCGAAGGGATAATAGCGCGTATCCGCGGCAATGGTGCCGTCGCGGGAAAACCAGAGCCAGGGAAAAACCAGCCGGAACGGGATCATCCAGGGATGGGTCAGACTGTTTACTGAAAAAAGGCCGGGCCTTGGCTCATGGGGCTTGGTTCCGCTGGCGGTCAGGCCGCTGTAAGGTTCCCCTTCGTTTTTGCCGCTGCTGATATACCTGTTCCAGAAGTTGAGTTTGAGGTACTTCCAGCTTCCCCGTTCCCAGTTGCAGCATTTGCCGCACCCGCAGTAGGCGGTAATCTCCATTTTACGAACAGTCATTGAGGTGCCGCATCCACTGAGGCTGACACCCAGGATGAGAACAAGAAGCCCTAAACAGCCATAGGATGATGCGGAGGAAAGGAATGTCAAGGCGGGTCTCGGCATCATGTCATCACCGGGTCCCATCTGCCGGGGATTAGGGTTTTGCAGAATTTGCAGCGGTTTCCTTCAAGGTTGTAGGTCGGAATACGGTATCCCATCCGTTCAATCAGCAGCTTTCCGCAGTTGTGACAGTAGGTGTGATTCCCTTCGTGGCCGGGGACATTTCCCACGTATACGTAGCGTATGCCTTCTTTCATGGCGAGACGTCTGAATTCGGTCAGGGTGGAGACCGGGGTCGGAGGAAGCCGGTCGAGCTTGTACTGCGGAAAGAACCGTAAAAAATGAAGCGGATAATCCGGCCCCAGGTTGTCGCGTATCCACCTGCACATGGCCTTTATCATTTCCGGATCGTCCACATAACCCGGCACAATCAGGGTGGTGATTTCAAAGTGCACCCCCTGCTTGTGCAGGGTTTTGAAGGTGTTTAAGACGGGGTCAAGCCTTCCGCCATTGAGTTTCCGGTAAATCGCGTCGTCAAAGGATTTCAGATTCACGTTGGCGGCGTCCAGGACCTTGCAGAGCTCAAGCAGCGGGGCCTCGTTGATATATCCGTTTGAGATCCAGAGGTTGAAGATGTTGTTTTTTTTTGCCAGCGCGGCGGTATCGATCATGTATTCAAAGTAGGCCGTGGCCTCGGAGTAGGTGTAGGCGATGGACGCGGTATTTTTTTGTTTCGCCCGGCTGACGACCTGCTCCGGAAAAAGCTCCTGAAACCGAACATCCTCGGGCCGGACCTGTGAGATCTCCCAGTTCTGGCAGTTTAAGCATCTGAAGTTGCATCCGGTTGCAGCGATCGACAGCGCCGTTGTTTTTGGATGAAAGTGAAACAGGGGCTTTTTTTCAATGGGATCGATATTCACCGAACATGGGTTGCCGTAGGTAAGGGTGTATAACACGCCGTTGATGTTGACCTTGGAACGGCAGATGCTTCGGTCGCCGATTTCGAGAACGCAGCCGTGGGGGCATATTTCGCAGACCACCACGTCGCCGGGCATGGTGGCGTAGCTGAACCCCGGTTTGGCCCATTTCCATGGTTTTTTGGGGGCGTCGTTTTTAAAGATATGCCCGGTGATGTCGGCCGGCACGGTTTTTGTGCCGGACAATCCCTTTACCGCTCCCAAAGCTCCGAGGGGAAGGGCCGCGGCGCCGATCGCGATGGCGCTAGATACAACAAATTGTCTTCTGGATAGTTTTTTCATGACCGGCTTTGGTTACCATGAAACTGATGGTCTTTAATACAATCAATGCGGCGGCGGTCCAGACGATCCCCGCGTAGGGGATCAGAATGACGCTGGTGATCAGGGTGCCGAACGCCGCGCCGATCAGGTCCGCGGAGAAGGCATGAATCGCCGCCGGTTTTCCGCTGCCCTGAAGATGCAGCGCGGCCGGAAACTGACAACCGCAGGCCACGGAGACGGCAAACCCAAACAGCAGGAAAGCGGTCATGGGCAACCGGTCGCCCATTAAGAGGACCGCGGCGATAAACATGCCCAAAAGCCCGATGAGCGCTCCATCGCCGAAAAGCAGCACCCCGCGGCTGTGCCGGCGAAGCGCTTCCCCGAACACGGCGCCGGGCAGCAGGCCCGCGAGGAAAACCGTTACAATCAATCCGATCTGAACATAAATATAACCCAGAAATATCTGGAAAGCAAATATGACCAGGATTTCACTTCCCATGGCCATGAATCCCGTTGAAAACAGAACAAACCCTTCCCGGGTGATAAAACAAAGGTAAATCCCCAGAAGCAGGGTGACCGCGGCGATAAACCACCCGGGGGAGGTGGCGAATTTGGTAAACCAGTTGAAAAACATCAGCCGGATCAGCCGGGGGGAGTCATCCAGGTTCAGCGGGGCGTCGGGTTTTATTCGGCGATGCAGCTCGGTTATCCGTTCATCCGTGAGGTTCCCGTAATAGAACCCAGCGATATAATCGGTTTGAATCTTTTTTTCCTCAAGCCGCTTCGGAATGTCGGTGTCTAAAGGAAAATCCGCGCACAGAAAAAAAACCTTCTGTCCAGGCAGCATCAGCACATGGGAAAAGGAAAGCCGGGCGGTTTGATACAGGGATGAGATTTTTTCGATCTGGGCGTCATTGATATAATTCGCGTACCCTTCCACCGAAAAGGAGAGAATGCCTTTCGGAGCAAGTCGGGTTTTGGCCAGCATGAAAAATCGGTCGGTGAAAAAACGGTTGAGCTGAAAGGTATCGGGCTCGGGCAGGTTGAGGAGGATGGCGTCGTATTTTTTTTTTGTTTCCTTTAGGTAGGCCCGGCCGTCTTGATGAATCACGCGCAGGCCGGGGATTTTTTTGACCAGGCCGAATTTAAACACTGCGTCCGTGAGCGTCGCATCGATTTCAAGGTAGTCCACGGTTTCCGGACCATATTTTTCCGCCTCGGCCATGACCCCGCCCTCTGCGGATATCATCAGGAGGTTGTTGACCTGATGGAGCTGGGCAAGGGGGTAGTGCACGGTCTCTTCGGCGATATTCGTATTTTCGCTGCTGTACATGGGATTGCCGTCTAAAACCAGTGTATACTGATCCTGATCCTTGAAAATTTCGATGCGGCCGTACCGGGATTCATGGTAATAGGCAAGCGTTTTGCCGGCCTGAACCAGGGTCGATGTTTCAACGGCCGCGCCCGCAACCAACAGGATCAGGGCGGCCAGCGCCGCAGCGCTCACCGGAGACCTGAGCTTTAAAGCATAAGGGTGAATCCAGCAGGCGGCGGCCAGAAGCGGCAGGTTGGCGATAAGGACCGCCTTCAGGGGGGAAACCAGAACCACCAGAGCAAAGGAGAACAGCACCCCGCCGAGCACGTCTCCGATATTGTCGGTGATATAGATCCGGGTGCCGGAATACCCCGGAAGGTTATTTCTGGCGGCGATCAGGCTGTAGGGCAGGGCAAACCCCAGCAACAGACCGTAGGGCGCAATCGCTAAAAAGCTAAAAGCCAGGGTCGCGTAAAAGCCGACCGCGCTGCCGTGAATAAAGCAGATATCCCTGAAAATCCTTATGCCCAGAAGCTCCAGCGGGGAAAGGCCGACCAGAGCAAGGGAGATCCAGGCCAGCCGGACCGGGCCTGCTTTTTTACCCGCAGCCGATGCGAAAAGGGTCCCCATGCCGCCGAGCAGCAGCCAGTTGAACAGGATCAGCGCAATGACGAATTCGTTGCCGTGAAACTGGCTTAAAAATTCTCGAATGACGAGCAGCTGGGTGACCACCGAGGAAACCCCGGTGGCGATGACGACAGCGGTGATCCGCCGCTCAATCGGTTTCTTCAAAATACTGCACCTGGTAGGTCATGACCTTCAGACCGGGCGCCTGCCAGGCATTCGCCGGCAGGCCGGCCTTCATGCAGAGGTGGTTTAAAAACATTTTTTTATCGGGCAACTGCTCCCACACCTGGGGCAGAAAGGTGGCCGAGTGGAAACCCTTTTGAATAATCACGCCGTCGATATTCGGCCGAAGCTTGGCCAGCAGGTCTTCGGGGTCTTTGAACGCAAGCGGCTCGGGCTCGGTGAGTAGGCTGACCTCGATGCTCACCTTTTCCAGCTCATTGCGGCTCAGCCGGGGGAACCGGGGGTCGTGAAAGGCGGCATTGACGGCGTTAGTCGCGACCCCCTCGATGAGGGGTTTATCGGGGATTAAATTGCCGATGCAGCCGCGAAGCTGATCATCTATTTTGAGGGTGACAAAGGTGCCGCGCGGGGTCTGGAAGATTTCATCCGTGCCTTGAAGGCCGGATTCATCGGTCTTCTCGGTTTTCATCCCCAGCTTTTCAGCAATGGTTTTTCGTGCTAGCCTGAGCAGGACATCCCCCTGCTCTCTGGTGAGTTGATTTGAATCCTTCGATTCGTTCATGGTTGGATCTCCATAAAATGCGATGGTGGTATAACCGACAACCCGATGGGAGGGTCCCGCCGTGTCCCCGCTGTTGGAGCGGTGGATCAAAATCGGCTGCCAGTGATGGCTGCGGGCCAGATGGATCAGGACCTCAATTCCGGCGGCGCCGCAGGCGCTGTTTGGGCTTTCGGCTAGAATTTTTGCGTCCAGGTTTAATATCGTCTCAATGGTGTGGCTGTCTTTTTTAACCGCTTCGGCGTAGGGCAGGTAATGGGAAAGGTCCGAACTCACCACCAGCAGGGTTTCCGGATCAAGAACCGCGTCGATGGCCTCGACGTAGCGCCTTACGTCCCCCGTTCCCGTCACGATGGGGATGATCTCAAACCCGGACAGCCAGTGCTGCAGAAAAGGTATTTCCACCTCGATGGCGTGTTCCATCCGGTCGGACATTTCAACGGAACGGAAAACATCAGGATGCTCCCGGCGCAGTTTTTCGGCGTCTGAATGAAGCAGAACCGTGCCCAGAGGGGTTTCGTACCCCCTCACGTCGCTGACGGCGCAGCCCGAAAACCCCACCCGATGATCCGGCCCGATGATGATGATTTTTTTGAACTGCCTGTCTTTGAGGGCCAGGTAGGCGTGGGCGGCGGTGAGCCCTGAGTAGATATACCCGGCATGCGGCATGATCAGGGCCTTCAGCGGCCTGTCCGCGGGAAGCCGAATTTCGGTTTTTTGAGCCGTTTGCGTGTAGCGGTCGATCTGGGCGGTTAAGGCGTCACGGTCCCCCGGGTAGAACTGACCGGCGTATGCGGGTTTGCGGATATCCGCCGCATGCGTCGGTCCGGCCACCATCACCAGGACAAGCCATGCCGCCGTAAGCATTTTTCCAGCGATACCGGTGATTCGCCTCATGGGTTTATGACCTGCGTTTAAAAATGGCTGTGGGTTGCTGGTGCATCCTTACTAAAATTACCCTTGGGCAAGGATTCTGTCAAATAAAAATATGGCCTCCTTGTTTGAGCCGGGCCGTTGTTTGAGTTTCGCGAATGCTTGGGGCGGTTTTTTTAGTGGCCTTAAAATCGATTTTCAGGGTGTGCTTCCATTCAAAAATGTGATATAAGCGGCCGTAAAGGATCGATCCCTGACCATCGAAAGACGAAAGCAGTTATGGATACGAAAAAAGAGCTGATTCTTATTCAGTTTTCATCCGCCGCAGGGTTTTCCCGGTTTCGCAAGGAGATGCAATCCGGCCGGGTGTTTTTGCCCACCCCGACGCCTTTGACCGCGGGCGCCCGCGTGGTGTTGAAACTGATGCTGCCATCCAACCAGGAGGTGTTTCTCCTCGAAGGCGAGGTGTCGGCCGAAGGGAGCGGCCCTCGCGGAACTGCGGTTGGCATTGACGGGGAGATTCCGGCGGTGGTGTCTGAACTGGACCGGACGGTCGCCGGTAAAAAATCAGTCCGCAGACCGGTTCAGCCGGATTTGCCGAAAAAGCAGAAGCCGCCGGTTCAAGCCGAGAAGCCGGAAGAATTCAAAGCCCCGGCTGAAGCGGCTGCTGTCGATGCCGCTTTGAACAGGCGGGACAGCGGTTTCAACGGGGTGTTTTCCACGGACGCCGCTGTTCAAAAACCCGGACCGACTCTTTCCTTTGAATCGATCAGGGATATCGTGGCCCAGAATGAGAAGATGGGTTTCGACCAGGAACAAGCGGCGGCCGAGGCACCGGACGAAACCATTTTCGAAGAAAAGGCGCTGAGTCCTGAAGACCGAAAAAAGGCCGAGCCTGTGGCTCAGTTTATCATGAACCTGGCAAAAGCCGTGTTGCGCAGCGGGTATTACGACCCGGCCCATCCGGGGTCCAAGCAGGCCAAAAAAGGCCTGCTGGATGAGTTTGTCCAGGTTGCCGGTGACTGCGGCGAGTTGGCGTTTGCGATTCAAAGAACGCGGGAGAATACGGATATCATGATCACCGGCATTCTGGATGATCCGGTGAGCGCCCGGACCCTGGTGGGACCCGGCGTGGCGGAACTTTTTGTGCCGAAGCTCGATGATTATTTTGATCGAAAGGACCTGCTCAGCTTCGTCATCAGGCGGAATATCACGCCGGAGCATTTTGACCGGTTTGTTGATATCATGAGCGATCCCCGGGTGGATCACAAGGAGTTTGAAAAAAAAGGCGCGTATTTGACCAACGCGCTGATTGAGGGCGGCGTCACCGAAATTTCAACGATATTTATGGATGAGATCCTCTCCCTGGAGACGAAGCTGCCCTGGCGGGTGGAGATGGCCATCAACCGTCTTGCCAAAGACCTCAGGGTCATGCCGATGTTTAAGGGCTTCTCAGCGGAGGCCGTCAAGAAATTGAAGTTTCAGACCGTGCAGGATATCATGCGTCCGTTGAATCGTCCGAAATACTTAAGCGATTTTTTGACCAACTGCTATATTATCGCGCAGAACGTTGAAGGGGTGGACGCCAGGGAGGTCGAAGAGATTGTTATCCATGCGTTTCCATCAGAGATGCTGATCGCCACCTCCCAGCTCACTTTTAAAGAACTTGAGTACCTGAACCGGCTTAAGGCCGAGAACCCGGACAGCGCAAAGATCGACCAGCGGCTTGAGGGAATCAAGCGGATTCTGAGACTGATCTCAGGCCGGGTGATCCTTGAAAAGATTCCTGGGGCCCGGCAGTTTCTGGAGCAGCTCTACCAGCAGGGGATCCTTGTTTTTGAAGATCTGCCGCTGGAGGTCAGGCACATGATCAGCACGGGAAGCCTGGCCGAAGATATCAAAACCAATATCGACGCCTACACAGACAGGGTGGTCAACGTAACATCCGCCGATGAGGCGCTGGTGTATCTGAAATGCTTCCGGCGCACCCTGCCGTTTTTTGTTGAGCAGGGGGACTGGGAGATTCTTTTAAGGGTTTCCAACCTGATCAAAACGGCGGCCGAGCGCCAACCCATGCGGTTTCCCCGGGTGATTGACGCCGTGGCCGAAGAGGTCCGGGAAAAAATCAAGGATTACGCGCACCAGATGGACGCCGGGGCGAATGATCCCGAGGTTTTTTTGATCGCCTTTGTTTTTCTGAATCTGCTTGACGATCTTGTCCGCGCGTGTGATGCCATGGAGCAGATACCGCGCGAGGCGTTTGGCGGGTTCATTAACAGCCTGGGGGTGTTCGGCGTGGATGTGCTGTGCCGCGTTTTGTTTGAAAGCCACGGCAAGGAATCCCGCAAGCTGGCCTTTGATCTGGTTTCGACAAAGGGGGACCCTGCGCGAAAATCGGCGCTTCGGGTTTTGAATGATCAGAAGCGGGAGTGGTATGTTCATCGGAACGCGATGATGCTTCTCAGGCAGGTCAGCCGGGACCAGAAGGATTTTGAAACGGTCCGAAGGTTTGTCGCGCACGCGGATTCAAGGCTTCGCGATGAGGCCGTAAACGTGGCCGCGGTGCTGCGGCCGATGGATTTTGAGGAGCTGCTAATAAAGGCGTTGTTTGATGATGACGCAAAGATCAGATGGCGGGCGGTGAAACTGCTCGGGAAGGCTTCCCCGGTCTCGAACGACGCGATGAATCAGATCCTTGAGCGGCTGGTCGCGCCGGTCCCCGAGGATAAAGCGGCGGCGTCCATCCATATGAAACGGCTGGCGGGTCTTATCAGCGCCCTTTCCGCGATGCCGGATATGCCGGACATGATCCGGGTGGAGACGCAGGTTCTCAGAACGTTACGCGGGATTGTCGAACGGGAAAAGGGACTGGTGAAACTGTTGAAGCGGGTGGCCGGTTCCGAGGATGAAACAGGTGTCCTGCAAGCCGCCATCCCCCTGCTGGGACGGATCGGGGGGTCTGCTTCGGCGGATTTTTTAAAAAAACTGGGCCGAAGCCAATCCCGGCATTCCGCGCTGATCCAGGAAGCGCTGAACCGGATCAAAAAGCGGCAGCCTAAAAAATAACGAAGCAGGTTGAATGCGGTGAAGATTATCGGGGTCACGGATATTCACGGCAGTATTTCCGCCATTGAACGCATGACCGGTATTTTATGCGAGGCGGACCTGGTTCTGTTCGCCGGCGACATCACCCATTTCGGCCGCGAGGCCGAGGCCGAGCAGGTCATGTCTTTCGTGGTTCCGAAGGTTTCACGCTGTCTGGCCGTTTCCGGCAACTGCGATTTTCCCGAAGTGGATGCGTTTTTGGACCGCCGAGGAATCAACCTGCATGCCAGGGGGATGGAGATTGACGGCATCGGTTTTGTGGGACTGGGCGGATCTTTGGTCACCCCCTTTCACACCCCCAATGAATCCTCCGAGGAGGAGATGGCGCGGTGGTTGGACACGGGTTTTGCCCAGCTTTCCCCCGCTATACCGTGGATTTTGGTTTCCCATCAGCCGCCTCATCGGACCGCGTGTGACCGTCTGTTTTCAGGGGATCACGTGGGAAGCCTTTCGGTGCGTCGGTTTATCGAACAGAACAAACCCCTCATCTGTTTTACCGGCCATATCCATGAATCCGCGGGGATGGACCGGATCGGGGAAACCCATGTCATCAACCCGGGGATTCTGCGAAACGGCCGCTACGCCTATGCGGAGATCACCGACGGGGTGAAGGCGATTGAGATTCGCAGCATTTTCTGATTATTTCCTTCCTTAAATGAGAAGAGGCGGTAACTTTTTATACAGAAGGAGACAGTCTGCGTTTGCCGTTTTATATCGACTATATAATCATTGTTCGGCGATAGGATACAAAATGGATAAAGCGGTTATGAAATATAGCGAACCACGATTCACTAAAGACCTTGATATTTTTATAGCTACTGATCAGGATAAGCAGAAGGTGTGTACTCAGCCTTAAAAGAATTTCGTGCGCCCTTGAAAAATCTTACGTCAGATGACTTTACCCATAAAGGATATTTTTATCAGATGGGAAGGCCCCCCTTGAGAGTCGATATCATGATGTCGATTCCAGGAATAGAGTTCGATGAAGCTTGGAGCAATCGTGAAGTGGTTCAACTGGATGATGTTAAAATCTTATTCATTTCACGATTTGATCTTATTCGAGCAAAGGGGACAAGCGGGAGGCCACAAGATAAAATTGATGTTGAAAAGCTCAAGGAAGCCGAACATCTTGGCTTTACAAGGACCGCTCCGAACCTCCCAGCCTTGAGCCGAAATGTTGACCGTATGATGAGGGAATAAATGCCTTTTACAGAAGAACCAACAGGCTATGAAAAAACAATTTTATCCGATCTCCAGGGGGCCTGGCTTCTTCTTAGAGATTCTATCGTCGAAACCGGAGGCTTTGAAGGCGCAGATCGGGTTTTATTCCACATTGATGAAGCCATGAGTTGGGAGACTGTTCGTAACCTTAGACGCATGCCCCCATTATTGTTAATCATCCGAAATCTGTGTGTTAAAGCGGCGGTGGCAGAGGATATCCTGGACAACATTCAGGAAATAGATGATTTGCTTAAAAAGATATTAAGCGAAATCCACCACTGACTGAATCGGCCCCACGCAAGGTCTTAAAAAAATATATGAAAGAGAAAATCAAATACACGGATGAGCCCATCGGTAAGGTTAAAGTTATTCCTGATTTTTTGCCATTCAAAAGGACAGCCGGGGCGGCCTGGCGATAGAGAGAACAGCCTTGACATTCACTAAAATGTGGATTATCATAGCTATAAAATCCACATTTTAGAGGTGTTCCATGAAAACCGTTCAAATGACCCTTGATGAAGACATTGTGAAAGCGGTCGACAAGGTTTCGAAGCAACTTCGCACAACGCGGTCGGCTTTTACAAGAATGGCGCTGCGAGAGGCGCTTCCCCGCCACAACCTCAAGCAACTGGAGCGCAAGCATCGCCAGGGGTATGAAAAGCGACCGGTTTCCGCCGGTGAGTTTTCTGCTTGGGAAACCGAGCAGGCTTGGGGTGATGAATGAAGCACGGGGATATCCGCTGGTATAAATTTACCCCTCCGGATAAAAAGAGGCCGGTTCTTATTCTGACACGGGATTCCGTCCTGGAATATCTTGGAGAGGTTACCATCGCGCCGGTTACCACTAAGGTTCGCGATATTCCATCTGAAGTTTTTCTTTCCAAAGCCGACGGTGTGCCTCACGATTGCGCCGTCAATTGTGATCATTTGCAAACCGTTCCCAAGGGGAAAATCGGAGCTTTGATCACAACCCTGTCCCGGGCCAAAATGACGGATGTCGGGCGGGCGGTTCGCTTTGCCCTGAATCTATGAGAAAAACAGGAACGGTTTCGTTTTCCGGCGGATAGGGGCACAGCGTGTTAAAAGGCGGCCCCTTCGCGTTCAGCAAGGCCGCCTAAATCATCCAACTTTCCATTCATTGTTTTTTAAGCATAGTCGTGGGTTCCCATCACGACCTTGACACCGAACTTTTTCTCGATAAGCTCCGCCAGCTCTTCCGGCTTCATGTAGGGGCAGCCGGGCTTGGCGCCGACAAGGCAGGAACTCAGATAAATCAGATCAGGTTTCACACCGGATACCTTTATCGCCATTCCTAAATTCGAGATGGCGGTTCTGCCCGGGCATTCGCATTTTACAAAAGCGACCACCGCGGATGGCTCGTCGAACAACCCCTCTCCCAGGGCCGCGGCCTTCAGGCATCGCCATTCGCCGGGGCAGCCGTATCCGGTGTCCATGTAAGCGCCGCAGGCGACAATCGCAACTTTTTTCATTTGTTCTCCTTTCTTGATAAACGGTTTACAGAGAATTTGGATTTATGCCGATGTCTTGATATTTTTCTTTACCGCCAGGCTTCCCGTTTCCAGGCCGATATGGGCCGCGACCACCCGGCATTTGACCTTGAAGATGAAATAGATGTTCTGATTCAGTTCCGAAAGGGACTCATAGTTTCCCTGGCCTTTGGCAATCACCAGATCGGCCTCGGCAAGGCTGCGTTTAAATGTTGTGCTGCATTCTTCAACCAGGGTGCCGGGGGCGTCCGAGCCGTTGTCGATTACGTTTACCAGCTTGGTCAGGCCCACCGCTTCGGCGTCGGCCATTGTGGCGTCATTGATGACCGGGCCGCCCCTCACCGCAAAGGTGATTTTTTCATGGGGCAGGTGTTCGATCAGCAGCCGGTCAAAGACGATTTCTCCGGCGTTGTCCCCCAGGTAAAGGATTTTCCGGGCCGATCGGACATCCTGAGCAAACCCGTTGAAATTTCCGGAAAGCTCCTGGGAAAGCGCGGCGTTGATGGTTTTATAGACCAGGGAGGGATCGATTTGGGAATGCACGCCGAAGTCGATGATGTTTCCGGCGATGGCCAGCCGCACGGCCGTTTCCAGCGGG
>CAZFWD010000255.1:0-3733 GCA_964522535.1 uncultured Desulfonema sp. | reverse complement strand
GTACGACCGGGAAACCCCCCTTTGCTGCGGCGGGGTGCCGCGGGCGCAGCAGCGCGACGACCTTGCCGACAGCCTGGTGGAAAAAAACATCAACGATATGCTTGCCACGGGCGCGACCTACTGCGTGTTCAACTGTCCGTTCTGCATGGCAACCCTTGCCCAAGAGGTAGCGGAACGGGGCCTGATGCCGATCCTGGTGAGTGATCTGGTACAAACCGCTCTGGGGGAATAGAATCATGAAAGAGGTTATCAAACAGCTGGAAAAAATCGTAGGCTCCCGGTTTGTCTCCAACCAGCCCGAGGAGCGCTACCTGTATTCCATGGACCCGGGAACCATGGCGCCCTCGATGCCGGATGCGGTGGTCATGCCGAACTCCACCGAGGAGGTTTCCCAGATCATGCGTCTGGCAAATCAGCACAAGGTTCCGGTGGTCCCCATGGGCGGCGGGCTGGTGCTGTCCGGGCTGACCCGGGCGCTACGCGGCGGGATCATCCTTGACATGAAACGGATGAATAAGATTGTCGAGGTCAACCCGAAAAGCCGGTACGCGGTGGTGGAAGGCGGCGCCTCCCAGGGGATGCTCCAGGCATACCTGAAAAAGCACCACCCGGGCCTGAAACACTCCCTGCCGGACGCCCCGCCCATCGCCACCCTGGCGGGCAATATCTGCATTCACGGCTCCGGGCATCTGTCTTTGCTGGGCGGATCCCATTCGGACATGCTGACCGGCATGGAGGTGGTGCTTCCCACCGGAGAGGTCGTTCGAACCGGATCCTGCAGCGTGTCCCCGGACTGGTTCGCCCGCTCCCCTTTGCCGGATTTGTCCGGGCTTTTCCTGGGATGGGCCGGCACCACCGGGGTGGTGACCCGGCTGGGGATCAAACTTTTTCCCAACTACGCCCACAACGACTTGCTGATTTTTGTCTGCGAGGATGCGGAGCTGATGCCCGAGGTGATCTACAAAATGACCGGCACCCAGGTAGCCGAGGACATGACCCCATGGATGACCCCCAAGCCGGAATGGGCCAAGGGTTTTCTGCACGCCAATATCGCCTACGGCGCGCATACGAAAAAGGAGCTGACCTTTAAACGCAACCTGCTGCAGGCCTCGGTACGGGAGTATATCGACAAAAAAATCGCCGGGTTTCTTCCCCTGCCGCCTCCTGAAAAGGCCCGATTCATGCAGGTTCCGGCGCCGGACCTCGTGCGGTTCGCCGATGTCCGGCAGGGGGGCGGGTTTGAATACGTGGGGTCGATCATGGCCATTGAACACTTTCCGGAAGCCTACCGGGCCGGCCTTGCAATCGGCGAAAAATACCAGGTCACCTACTCCATGGGCGCCCGGATCATCGGCGCCGGGCATACCATGATGTTCTTTTACGCCTATGCCTTTAACCGGGCCGATCCCGCGGATATTCGACGCGCCCAGGAGGCGCTGGAGGCCACCAATGAGGCGTCCCTTGAAATCGGGGGGATTCCGTGGAAGGCGGAACAGCCCGCACAGCAACAGATCATCAAAAAAATGGACCCCAACACCTTTGCGCTGATGAACCGCATTCGGTCGGTTTTGGATCCCAACCATATCATGAATCCGGGAAACTGGGAGTAGAATGATGGAATACGAAGAAATCCTGCATCGCTGTTTTCGCTGCGGGTACTGCAAGCTGCCCGCCAACTATACCGACATCAACTGCCCGGCCTACCTGGCCTTCCGGTTTGAAACCTATGCGCCGGGCGGCCGCATGTGGCTGCTGAGGGCCTGGCTGGATAAAAAAATTTCCGCCAGCCCCCGGTTTGCCGAGATCATGTTCTGCTGCGCCACCTGCGGCAACTGCGTGGAGCAGTGCGCCTTTCCCAGGTTCAAGGACAAGCTGCTGCTGGCGTTTACGGCCGGAAAGGAGGCCTTTCTGGACAGCGGGCAGGTGCCGGGCCCGGTCCGGGATTATCTGACGAAAATGCAGCTTCACGGCAACCCCTACGGCAAGCCCGCCAAAAACCGGGGCAAATGGACGGAGGGAATGAGCCTGGAGCCGTTTTCCGGCCAGGAATACCTGTTCTTTACCGGTGACGTGGGCGCCTATGATTCGCGGGGCCAGGAGATCGCCCGGTCGGTGGCCGGCACGCTTCAGAAGGCGGGCGTATCCTTCGGGGTGCTCTGCGACCAGGCAAACAGCGACGGAAATGATGTTCAGACCATGGGGGAAAAGGCGCTGTTTGAGGAACTCGCCAAAAAAAACATCGCCCTGTTCAACGAGAACGGGGTGAAAAAAATCATTACCCTTTCCCCCCACGGGTTAAACGCTTTTAAAAAAGACTATCCGCCCCTGGAGGGGAACTACCAGGCATTCCACTATACCCAGGTCCTGGCCTTTGCCATGGGAAGGCTGAGGTTCAAAAAGGATGCGCCGACGCTTCGCGTGACCTACCACGACTCATGCTACCTCGGCCGCCATAACCTGGATTATGAGTCCGCCCGCATGGTGTTACGGGCCGTGCCCGGTATTCAGCTCGTCGAAATGGACCGCAACCGGAAAAACGCCCTGTGCTGCGGCGGCGGGGGCGGCAATTTCTTTACGGATCTTCTCTCCGGCGGGGACGACACCGCCTCCCGGGCCCGCGTGCGGGAGGCGGACGCGACCGGCGCCCAGGTGCTTGCCGTGGCCTGTCCGCTGTGCGCGATCATGCTTGAGGACGCGGCAAAGACCGAGGGGCTGGCGGACAAACTGGCGGTAAAGGAGATCACCGAGGTCCTTGCCGAAAGGCTTGATACGGCATGATGCGGATTTCCTTTTCCGCGTTGAAACGGTGAAACGGCTTTCCCATCAAATGCATTCGAACCGTTTACGGGTCTTTCTTGCCCTGATCGCCGGGCTTTTTCTGACTGCGGCGGTTGCCTACGCCGGCGTCGATGTCGGATTAAATGGTTCTGAGCCCGCCGGTTTCAAGCGAATCACGACGCCGGCAATAAATTCACACGAAGGCGAAGGCGTCACCGTGGACCCGCAAGGTCCGCGTCCAGCCGGAAAAAATCCTTCCCGCCTGTTGATCGCCCTGGTCCTTCTTCTTCTTCTGATCGGCCGCATCGGACGAATCCGACGCACGACGGGAAGCGCTGTCGGCGGTATCCTGCTGCCGGTTTTCGGCCTGATGTTTTTTCCGGATCAGCGGATGCTGTTGCTCATTCTGATCCCCCTGGGTTTCCTGGTCGGTTTTATCCTCTCAGTTCTCGTCTCCCCCTTGGGCAAGGTCGAATCCAAAAGCGAAACGGGCCGAAGCTTCGCCTTTGGCGGCGGCGCTGCTTCAGGGCAATGGCAGGGTATGAAAAAACCGACAAAAAAATTCCTCTCCGCTGCCGACAGGAAAAAAATTCAAAAATCGGTTGAGGCTGCCGGGCAACAGTCCTCGGGAAAAATCGCTGCGATGATCGTGTCCGCCAGCCGCCCCTATCCCATGGCCAACGTGCTCGGCGCGACCGCGCTCTCCCTTCCCCTGTCCCTGGTATTCACCCCGATCATCGGTGAAGGGATAGGACTTTACGCCCAGGACATGTGGGTTTTTGCCGCTCTTTTTTCCCTGCTGTTTTCTCTGCTTTACCCCGTCATCGACCTTTTTCCCTGGTTTAAGCGGGTATTCATCTCCGCGGCCGATATCGCGGCGGCGGCGGAAGAAGCCGCGGCCACGGCGTTTTTCAAGGAGGGGATCTATCGCGCAAAAAATGATGCCGGGGTGCTG
>CAZFWD010000254.1:0-3079 GCA_964522535.1 uncultured Desulfonema sp. | reverse complement strand
ATCGAGGCCGGCCAGGCCGATCTCCAGGCCGCGGAGTCCTTTCTGGAGGGCCTCCTTGAAGGTGCGGCCGATGGCCATGGTTTCCCCCACCGACCGCATGGAGGTGGTGAGCACGTCGTCGGCATCCGGGAATTTTTCAAAATTCCAGCGGGGGATCTTCACCACGCAGTAGTCCAGCGCCGGTTCAAAAGCGGCTGCGGTCTCGCCGGTGATGTCGTTGGGCAGCTCGTCAAGGGTGTAGCCCACGGCGAGCTTGGCGGCGATCCTGGCGATGGGGAATCCTGTGGCCTTGGAGGCCAGGGCCGAGCTGCGCGAGACCCGGGGGTTCATCTCCACCACGATCATTTCTCCGGTTTTCGGAGAAACCGCGAACTGAACGTTGGATCCGCCGGTGTCCACGCCGATCTCGCGAAGCACCGCGATCGCCGCGTTCCGCATCTTCTGATACTCCCGGTCGGTCAGGGTCTGGACCGGGGCCACCGTGATGCTGTCCCCGGTATGAATTCCCATGGGGTCCATATTCTCGATGGAGCAGACGATCACCGCGTTGTCGTTTCTGTCCCGCATGACCTCCAGCTCATACTCCTTCCATCCGAGCACGGATTCCTCCAGCATCACCTGGCCGATCATGCTGGCATCCAGCCCCGAGATGGTCAGATGCTCAAGCTCCTCGGGGTTGTAGGCCACGCCGCCGCCCGTGCCGCCCAGGGTAAAGCCCGGCCGAACGATAATCGGAAAGCCGATTTTTTTGGCGATTTTTCTGGCCGATGCCGGGTCGTTGGCGATGCCGCTTCGAGGAACCCGAAGCCCGATTTTTTTCATGGCGCAACGAAACAGATCCCGGTCTTCGGCCTTTCGAATGGATTCCAGGCTCGCGCCGATCATCTCCACTCGGTATTTTTCCAGCACCCCCATTTCGGCGACCGCCACCGCGGTGTTGAGCCCCGTCTGCCCCCCCAGGGTGGGGAGCAGGGCGTCCGGCCGTTCCTTTTCGATGATCATGGCGAGGATTTGCGGGGTGACCGGTTCGATGTAGGTGATGTCCGCGGTTTCCGGGTCGGTCATGATGGTGGCCGGGTTGCTGTTGAGCAGAACGACGCGGATGCCCTCCTCGCGCAGGGCCTTGCAGGCCTGAGCGCCGGAATAGTCGAACTCGCAGGCCTGGCTGATGATGATGGGGCCGGCGCCGATGATTAAGATTTTATGAATGTCGGTTCGTCTGGGCATGGCTATCGATTTTTTTCCATCATCGCCGCAAATTCTTCAAACAGGTACCTGGCGTCATGGGGTCCGGGCCCGGCCTCGGGATGGTACTGAACCGCGAACAGGGGGTATTTCTTGTGCCGGAACCCCTCCACCGTGTGGTCATTGAGGTTGACGTGCGTCAGTTCCACCTCCTTTTGATCCAGGCTTTCGATGGCCACCGCAAACCCGTGGTTCTGGGCCGTCACCTCCACCCGCCGGGTCAGAAGGTTCTGCACCGGCTGGTTGGCGCCGTGGTGGCCGAACTTGAGTTTGTAGGTTTTTCCGCCCAGGGCAAGCCCCAAAAGCTGAATCCCCAGGCAGATGCCGAACATGGGGCGAAAGCCCAGAAGCGCTCGAATCGTGTCGACCGCGTAGGTCACCGGCTCCGGGTCGCCGGGGCCGTTGGAGAGAAAAATTCCGTCCGGCGAAAGCGTACGGATGGCCTTTTCGGGGGTGGCGGCCGGAACCACCAGCACCTCGCAGGCCGCGCGTTCAAGGCAGTTTAAAATGCTGGACTTGATACCGAAATCAAAGGCGATGACCCGGTGCTTTTTTTTGGAGCGGCGCCAGACATCGCGGGTTAACCCGGCCGCCTTACAGCCGCAGGGCAGGGGTTTTTCATTCGCCCAGAGGTAGGGTTCGTCCGTGGTGACCGAGGAGACCAGGTCCTGCCCCTCCATTTTCGGGGTCTGTCTGACCCGCTCCACCAGGGAAGAAGGGTTTAAGTCCCGAGTGGAGATCATTCCCCGCATGGCTCCTGCAGTGCGCAGATGCCGGGTCAGGGCCCGAGTATCCAGCTCATCAACGCCCAGGATGTTCTGGGACATGAGGTAGTTTTTCAAGGACCCGGTGGAACGGAAGTTGCTGGGCCGGTCCTGGTGTTCCCGGACAATAAACGCAGCGACCTGAATCCGATTCGATTCCACATCTTCGGGGTTGACCCCGTAGTTTCCGATAAGCGGGTAGGTCATCAGCACCATCTGCCCCCGGTACGAGGGATCGGTCAAAACCTCCTGGTAGCCGGTCATGCTGGTGTTGAACACCACCTCCCCCCAGGCTTCACCGGTCCCGGTGAAGCTGCGGCAGGCAAAGGTTCGGCCGTCTTCAAGGGCTAATAACGCTTTCATGGGCTTTCAAATTAACCGGATCATAGCGGCGTGTTTTCCACAAGCGCCCACACCCCGCAGGGGCAGGCCCCGGCGCAGAACCCGCACCCGATGCAGCGTTCCTCTTCCACGACGTATTCATACCCGCTGTCTTCTTTTTCTTTTCGAGTAATCGCGGTTTGGGGGCATACGGCCTCGCAGATTCCGCAATCCCGGCAGGCGCCGCAGGAGGAACACGATTCGCCGCAGGCGTGAAGGTCATCCGGTTCCGGTTTTCGGGGATCAAAGTACGCCAGCCGGATTCGCTGCTTATCGATGGTGGAACGGCCGTCCCGGGCCGGCCGCCTTCCGGCGATTATCGCCGAAATCGTTTCAGCCGCTTTTCTTCCCTGGCCGATGGCGTCGGTGAGAAGCCCCGGCCGAACGATATCCCCGATGGCAAAGAGTTGTGAATCCGTTGTCTGAAGGTTTTCGTCGACCACCACGTATCCGTTTTGGGTGTTTACCGATTCGGGCAGAAAGTCCAGATCCGGCGCATCCCCGATGGAAACCACCACCGTGTTCGCGGGAAGCAGTTCGCCGGTTTCCAGCACCACCCCTTTTTCCGTGATTTCACGGGCAAAGCAGGGCCATTTAAAGACCGCGCCCACAGCCTCGGCGGCCGCCCGCTCCCTGCCGAAGGAGGCCGGTTCCTGAATATCGATAAGCGTGATGTTTTCAGCGCCGAG
>CAZFWD010000253.1:0-8461 GCA_964522535.1 uncultured Desulfonema sp. | reverse complement strand
TGGCCCGAAGCAAGGGTTCTCTGGTGGATGCGACACTGCCCGGAAAACTTGCGGAATGCCAGGTATCCGAGCCGGAATACAGGGAGTTGTTTCTTGTGGAGGGGGATTCCGCCGGCGGATCCGCCAAAACCGGAAGGGACAGAAAAACCCAGGCCATCCTTCCTCTGAAAGGCAAAATTTTAAACGTGGAGAAGGCCCGGTTTGACAAGCTGTTAAACAGCGAAGAGATCAAAAACATCATCACCGCCCTGGGGACCGGCATCGGAAGCGAGGAGTATGATATCGACAAGATCAGGTACCACAAGGTGATCATCATGACCGACGCGGATGTGGACGGCTCCCATATCCGTACCCTACTGCTGACCTTTTTCTACCGGCAGATGCCCCAGATTATTGATAAAGGATATCTTTATATCGCCCAGCCGCCCCTGTTTAAGGTTGGAAAAGGCAAAAGCGAAATCTATTTGAAGGACGAACAGGAGTACACCGAGCATATCCTTAAACGGGCCTGCGAGGACAAGCGTGTCCGGGTCGGTGGAAACGGCACAACCCTTTCCGGACACAGCCTCTATATCCATATCACCAACCTGGCCGAGTACTTTTCCGTTTTGAACAAGATGCAGAAACAGGGGATTTACGCCGATCTCACAACCCTGATGATAAAAAACGGGGCTAAGGACAAGGCCTTTCTCCAAAGCGAAGAAAAAATGAACCGCTTAAAGGACCTGCTTAATGAAAACGGGTATAATGTTGAAAGCCTTGAGTGGAACCCTGAGCGGGATATTTATGAAATAATGGTCGTTTCCACGGAGGTGGATATATTAAACGATCTGTTTAAAGGGGCTTCCGGCAGGAACAAGACCCCCATAAAGATCGGAAGGGGACTGGTCTATTCCGCGGATTATCAGAAGGCGCTGGTGCTGTATAATAAAATCGCAAAACACGACACCCCGCCGTTTGAGGTCTCCACCACCGACGACAGCGCCCGGCCGGTGGTCATTGAGGACAAGGGCCGGCTGGTTCATCACCTGATCGAAGAAGGCAAAAAGGGGTTGTCCATTCAGCGGTACAAGGGGCTTGGGGAAATGAACCCGCATCAGCTCTGGGAAACCACCATGAACCCGGAAACCCGCAGCATGCTTCAGGTTAAGGTGGAAAACATCGTGGACACCGATGACATCTTCACCCTGCTCATGGGGGACGAGGTGGAGCCCCGAAGAAACTTTATTCAGAATAACGCGCTGGAAGTGAACGTTCTGGATATTTAACCGCGGGCGGGCGGCGCGCGAAAGGATTCCTCGTCGATGCGGTTCAACCCTTCGATAAGCAGAAACATGAACTCCCCGAGTACCGGCGCCTCCTGTTCTTCCTGGGAAAGCTTGGGATCAAACGCGAAATTCCCGCGAACCTGTTTGACGATTTCAAAAAACGCTTCCCTGCCGAAAAGATGATGGTATTCGGCGATGATGATGTCTCCTTTTCTGAAAGCGATCCGGGCCTGACCCTCGGCCAGATAAAGCCTTAAAACCCCTGTTTTTTCGGTCATGTTCAGCGTCTGAAACAGCTCGGGGGGAGATATTTCGGAGAAGTTGCCCGCCATGCCGGCCGCAAGCTGCCGGGAGCGCTCTTTATTGGATTCGGACAGCCGATCCACCAGAAGCTTTGCGAAATACATCTGAAGCGCGGGGAAGCGGTTGAGCATCATTCTGAAGTGGGTGCCGTTCATAAACATGATTTTGGCGTCCTCCACCACCCGTATCGTTGAATTCACCGGGTTTCCGGAAAGAAGGCTCATTTCCCCGAAGATCTCCCCCTTTCCCAGGGTGGTGATGCGGGCGCCGTAATCCCCGATGACCTCCACGGATCCTGAAAGGATGATGTACAGGCTTACCCCCGGATCCCCCTTTTTGAGAATGGTGTCGTTTTTTAAATAGCGGTTTACCCTGAAAAAGGAGACGATTTCCTTGATTTCCGGCTCCCGCAATGACTTGAATATCGAAAAATTGCCCAGTTTTCCGCAAAGCGCATTGATTTCTTCCTCAATTTGTTTCAGCGAGGGCTTGATTTTGTTTTTCTCTCGATAAAACCGAAGCCGAATGGAGCCGGGGCAGCCGGTCCAGGGCCCGCTGCAGGTAAAGGTTTCCAGGGGTTCCGGGGTTGAGCGGGGCGGTAACGGGTTCATATGCGATTCAATGCTTCGCATGATATCATCCATCAGGGTCAGGCAGACCGGTTTGCCCTGCAGAAAAAGGGTTCGGCCGTCGAGCCTGAATTCATCCCCCGAGCTATAAAGCGGACAATGGTTGCTGGAGATGACGGTGAATCCGACCTCGGAATCTGCCATGGGTGTTTACTCCTTGGAGTTTTAGACCTTGCTCCGGTTTTTCATGAAATCCCTTGGAAAAGGGGTGGTCGTATGATAGAAATTTTAGTTTAAAACTTACCGCAAAATTGAGTTAAAAAAAATAAAAAAAGAGGAGGAAGGGGAAATCAACAATGGGTAAATTTGCCGTTGCCATCGTAAAATATGAAAAACCTTTGGAATCGGTACGAAAAGCGGTGGACCTTTCGAAGGGGCTTGACCGGATGCCCGCCCGGGCCAGGGTGTTTATCAAACCGAATATCGTGTTCTGGAGCCGGGCGGTGGCTTTTCCCAAGTGGGGGGTGATCACGACCTCCCGGGTGGTGGAGGACATGGTGATGCTGCTCAAGGAGCAGGGCATCGACGACATCACCCTCGGCGAGGGCATCATCACCTATGATCCCAAGGACAGCAAAACCCCGGCGCATGCCTTTAAATCCTTAGGCTATGACAACCTGAAGAAACGCTACGGGGTCAAAGCCATAAACATCATGGAGCGGCCCTTTGAAAAGGTGGAGATTGAGGACGGCGTAACCTTAAACTTCAACGCAGATATCGTCAACTCGGATTTTGTGGTGGACCTGCCGGTGATGAAAACCCACAACCAGACCGTGGTGAGCCTGGGCATCAAAAACTTAAAAGGGGTCATCGACATCCCTTCGCGAAAAAAATGCCATAGCACATTCCCCGAGAGGAATCTGCACCATATGGTTGCCCGGCTGGCGGACAAGCTCCCCCCCATCTTCACGCTGCTCGACGGAATATTCACCAATGAGCGGGGGCCCGCCTTTGACGGAAAGATGCGCCGCTCCAACCTGCTGGTGGCCTCATCGGATATCCTTTCCGCGGACATGGTCGGGGCAAAGGTTCTGGGGCATGACCCCAAAGACGTCCCCTTTCTGGTCTGCGCGGCCGCCAACCATTCGCGACCGCTTGATTTATCGGATATCGAGGTGCTTGGCGAAAAGATCGAGGAGGTGGCTCACTACCATGAATATGATTTCGGCTATGCCCAGACCGAGGACGGCGACTGGCTGCCGGTTCCCCTGGCAAAGCAAGGGATACGGGGGCTTTCCTACCGGAAATACGATCTTTCCATGTGCACCTATTGTTCGGGGATCAACGGGCTGGTGCTCACGGCGGTTCGGTATGCCTGGAAGGGGGAGCCCTGGGACAAGGTGGAGGTGCTTACCGGAAAGTCCATGAAACCCACTCCGGGCATGAAAAAAACCATCCTTCTGGGCAAATGCATGTACCAGGCCAACAAGGACCATCCGGACATCAACGAGATGATCGCCGTAAAGGGCTGCCCGCCCACTCCCGAGAGCATTCTAAAGGCGTTTCATCAGGCCGGCATCATGCTGGATGAGGGCATGTTTGACAACATGGACCAGCTTCCGGGGTTTTTTATGGCAAAATACAAGGACCGCCCGGAGTTTGACGAGGCCTTCTTTACCATTGCCCCCTGAGGGCGTGACATACAAAATCTTGTAGTAATGAAAAAAAAATCGATCATTAGGTTTTTGGGAGTGGTCCTCGGGGTTGCGGTTTGGGTGACGCCCTATGCCGCTCAAGCAGGCGAAAAGCTCGTCATTTTTCATGCCGGGTCCCTGGCGATTCCGTTCCTGGAGATGGAAAAGGCGTTTAATCAGCGGTTTCCGGAGGTTACGGTGATTCGGGAGGCGTCCGGATCACGAACCTGCGCCAGAAAGATCACGGATTTGGGTCGGCCCTGCGATGTTATGGCGTCTGCCGATTACACGGTGATTGAAACCCTTCTGTTTCCTGATCACGCCGTCTGGCAGGCCTCCTTTGCCGCAAACGAAATGGCCATTATGTACCGGCGAAACTCACGGCACGCAGACACCATCCATTCGAATAACTGGCACCGGGTGCTTTCGCAAGAAGACGTGGAATACGGCCACTCCGACCCGAACAGCGATCCCTGCGGGTACAGGACCCTGCAGGTGTGGCAGCTGGCCGAGCAGCATTACGGGGTTCCCGGGCTCTATGAAACCTTGGTGCAGGGATGCCCCCTGCGCAACATCAGGCCCAAGGAGACCGATCTGATCGCGCTTTTGGAGGCTGGCCAGATCGATTACCTGTTCATCTACCGCTCGGTCTGCATGCAGCACCAGGCGCCTTTTATCTCTCTTCCGAATGAGATCAACCTGGGTTCATCAAAGCACGCGGATTTTTACGCTTCCGCCCGAGTCAAGGTCTCGGGAAAAGCCCCGGGGAGCTTTATCGAACAGGTCGGGTGCCCCATGGTTTACGGCGTCACCATTCCCAAAAACGCTGCAAACCCGAAGCGGGCTGCAGAATTTCTGGCCCTTGTGCTGGGGCCCGAGGGACGGCAAATCATGGAAAAAAACGGGCAGCCCCCGCTGCCTGAACCTGTTTTAAGCGGTGATCCTCAACAACTGCCGGCTGCCCTGAAGCCTTTTTTTCAATGAAAAACTTTCAAGTCATTTTGTTCGGACTCAGCACCCTTCTGGTGCTGATGGTCGTGGTGCCGCTTTTGCGCATGATCCTGGCGGCCGATCCGGTTGTGCTGAGCGCCACCCTGTCCGAGCCGGATGTGGTCGCTTCCATTTTACTCACCCTGCGCGCGGCGCTATGGGCCACCCTGGTCTGCGCGGTTTTCGGGATTCCCCTGGCCTACAGCCTGGCCCGCTGGTCCTTTCCCGGCAAAAGCATCGTATCCGGCATCATCGACCTTCCGGTGATGATTCCCCACACCGCGGCGGGCATCGCCCTTTTGATGGTTTACGGCCGGAATTTTTTTTTGGGAAAAACCTTTGCTTCGGTCGGCATAAGCTTCATGGGAACCGAGGCGGGGATCAGCCTGGCCATGGCCTTTGTGTCCCTGCCGTTTCTGGTAAACGCCGCCCGGGACGGGTTTTTGTCCATCGACCCCCGGCTGGAGCGGGTGGCCAGGACCCTTGGGGCGTCTCCCTGGAAGGTGTTTTTCGGGCTGAGTATTCCCTTGGCCTGGCGGCCGATTCTTTCCGGAGCCATCATGATGTGGGCGCGGGGAATCTCCGAATTCGGGGCGGTGATCGTCCTGGCCTACCATCCGATGACCGCGCCGGTTTTGATCTGGGAACGGTTTGAGGCCTATGGGCTCAAATACGCCCGGCCCGTGGCCGTGCTGCTGATCCTGATCTGTCTTTTGATATTTTCCGTGCTCCGCTGGCTGGCCGCGGAAAAAAGGGAGGGATAGGTGCTCAAGATCGAGGATATTCGGCTGCGGCTCGGCGGATTCATCCTTCAGAACATTTCCCTGCACGTGCGTCCCGGGGAATACCTGGTGCTTCTGGGGCCCACCGGCACCGGAAAGACGGTGTTGCTGGAGACCATCGCCGGAATACACCGGCCGTCTTTGGGTCGCATTCGAATCAACGGAAAGGACGCCACCCGGCTTCCCCCTGAAAACCGCAACCTCGGGGTGGTCTATCAGGATTACGCCCTTTTTCCCAATATGACGGTGAAAGAAAACATCGGTTTTGGTCTTAAGGTGCGGGGACTTTCCCGAAAAAAGGTCGCCTTCACCATAAACGATATGGTGGAATTTCTTGAAATCGCCCCGATTCTGGACCGAAAGCCGGCCCGTTTGTCCGGCGGGGAGCGGCAGCGGGTGGCGCTGGCAAGGGCGCTGGTGCTGAGGCCGCACGCCCTTCTTCTGGACGAGCCGTTAAGCGCCCTGGACGGGTTTACTCGGGAGCGCCTGCGCCGCGAGCTGAAGCGGATTCACCAGGAGCTTTCCATTACGGTGTTTCACATCACCCACGATCTTTCCGAGGCGTTTTTTCTGGCCGAGCGTCTGGCCGTCATGAAGGACGGCCGCATCCTGCAGGCGGACGATCCCCAGACCGTGCGGGAGCGGCCCGTAAGCCGCATGGTTGCTGAGCTTGTGGGGATTGCCAACCTGATTGAGGGGGAGGTGAAAGACGGGCGGCTGCTTACGCCCCTTGGTCCTGTGGATTTGCAGGGGTTTACCCCTCGGCCGCCGGCAGGCCGAGGGCAGGCCTGCCTCACTGTTCCCGCAGGGAGCGTGGAAATTTTTCCCCTTTCGGAAAACGCCGAGTCCCTCTGGGAGGGCAGCCTTCAGATCACCGGCATCGGACCGATGGACAGCCCGGTGAACCTGGAACTGACAGGCCCCGGCGGCCAGGTCTTAAAGACGACCCTCTCTCCAAGAGAGCTTCGAACATATACCGGGCGGCTTGCCATCGGAAATCACCTGCCGGTCGCTATTTTGAGGGAGGGGGTGTACTGGGTGTGAAGGAAACAGGGGCAGGCGCGCAGGTGTTCATTTATTCATGGCCGGACAAGAGACGGGACAAGAGACGGGGACGGACAAGAATAAATGAATAACTCAATCCGCGCGGCAAAAATTGCAGGCCTGTTCCAAAACCGAGAGAAATTCATTTATTCATAATCGTCCCTCCCACCCTTCCTCCCTTCAGAGGGCATCCCTTCCCTTTTCGCCCGTGCGCACCCGGACGGCTTCGTCGATGGGAAAAACAAAAATTTTGCCGTCCCCGATCTTGCCCGTATACGCCGCCTGGCGAATGGTCTCGACCACCTGTTCGGCCTGTTCGGCCTCGACCACGATTTCGATCTTGATTTTCGGAATGAAATCCACCGCGTATTCGGCGCCGCGATAGATCTCCGTATGCCCCTTCTGGCGGCCGTATCCCTTCACCTCCGCCACGGTCATGCCGTGAATGCCGATATCGTTTAACGCCTCCTTGACATCATCCAGCTTAAACGGCTTGATGATCACCTCAATCTTTTTCATCTTTCCACCTCTTTCCGGGGAGAAATCCACCTCCCGATTAACGCATCGCTTCGGCCTGAATCCATCGGCACAATTTAAGTACCCATGTATCACAATCCCTTCGAGGAATCAAACGGCAAAACCCGCCCGGTTCCAAAGGCGGCTTTCATTGGACGGCCCGTCACCTCAGGTAGCGGTTCCACAGATGTTTCACCCTTTCCCGCAGATCCGAAAACCGCTCCGCCGGAAGCACAGCGGGTTTTTCCTGAAGGGCGAGGCGGTGGGTGTAGTAGCGAAAAACCAGGTACGCCTGTTTAAGGGTGTATGCGGTCCGGTCATCAATAATTTCAGACAACGCGAGGGTGTGAAGCTGGCGCACCACGTCCGTCCATCGGGTCAGGGCAGGGTGCCGGTTCGCGTTCAGCAGGATCAAAAACTGCACCAGAAACTCAATATCGATAATCCCGCCGGCATCCTGCTTTAAATCAAACCCCCCTGTTCCGGCCCTTCCCTGCTCCCTGCGCATCCGGTTCCGCATGTTGACGACCTCTTCCTTGACGACCGCTTCCTTGCGAACAACCGACAAAACCCTCTCCCGAATGTTTACGAAGCGATCCCCCACGGAAACATCCCCGCTCACCGGACGGGCCTTGATAATGGCCTGGTGTTCCCAGGTCCATGCCTTGTTCATCTGGTAGTCTTCAAACGCGTCGATGGGGCTGACCAGAATGCCGGCGTTGCCGCTGGGCCGCAGGCGCATGTCGGTTTCATACAGCTTGCCGGTCTGGGTCATGATGGTTAAAAAATGGATGATCCGCTGCCCCAGGCGCATGTAAAACTGAGCGTTGTCGATGGGCGGCATGCGGCCTCCGGCGGTGTGCCGATTTTCGCCGGAGTACAGAAACACCAGGTCAAGGTCGGACCCGTAGCCGAGCTCGATTCCGCCCAGCTTGCCGTAAGCGATCACGGCAAACCCCTTCCCGTCCGGATCTGTGCCGCCAGGACATCCGTACCGCTCCACCAGCTGATTCCATGACAGCTCCAGGGTGTGGTCTAAAATGGTTTCCGCAAGATAGGTCATTCGGTCGGAAACCCGCATCAGGGACAGCCCTCCGCCCACATCCGCCGCGACGATTTTAAAGAGATGCACCTGTTTGAATACCCGCAGGCTGTCCATGCGGTCTTCAAGGTTTGACGGGGGAATCCGCTTCAACCGCTCGAAAAGATCCTTTTTCAATTCTTCCTTGCCCAGGGGCGCATAAAGGGTTCGCGGATCAAGCAGCTCGTCCAGCAGAAGCGGATGCCTGGACAGG
>CAZFWD010000252.1:0-10788 GCA_964522535.1 uncultured Desulfonema sp. | reverse complement strand
GGAAACATGCGACGGGGTGTAGTTCTCGAGGTTCGCCGCAAACGCCTCAAACCCTTCAGTCCGCTCCGCGACGTATTCCCGGGCATGCAGCCCCTCTTTGATGATGATGTGCATCAGCCCGTTGATTAAGGCCACATTGGTTCCGGGCCTGGGCCGCAGCCAGAGGCTGGCGTAATCCACCAGGTCGATCCGCCGGGGATCGATGACCAGCAGCTTGGCCCCTTTTCGAAGCACGGCATCCTTGATGTAGTTGGCGATGATGGGATGGTTCTCGGTGGTGTTGGTTCCGATCGTTAAGATGACTTCGGATTTTAGAATATCCCCGATGGGATTTGTCATGGCCCCGCTTCCGAGTGTGGCGGCAAGACCTGCCACCGTGGAGGCATGTCAGAGCCGGGCGCAGTGATCCACGTTGTTGGTGCCGATCACCGCGCGCATGAACTTCTGGAACAGGTAGTTTTCCTCGTTGGTGCACTTGGCCGAGCTCAGCCCCCCGATGCTGTCCGGACCGGATTCTTCCCTTATGGCGGACAGCCGTTTGGCGACCAGATCCAGCGCCTCGTCCCAGGAGGCCTTGCGGAACGCGCCGTTTTCTTTGATCAGCGGGTCGGTCAGCCGGTCTTCATCCCCGATGAACTCATACCCGAACCGCCCCTTGACGCACAGGCTGCCCTGATTGACGCCGGCCTCAAGTTTCGTGGTGACGCCGATCACCCGGTTTTCAATGACGTTGAGCTCCATCTGGCAGCCGCATCCGCAGTAGGGGCAGGTGGTCATCACCCGTTTTTCGAGCCAGGGCCTTCCCTTGTACCGGCTGAGATTTTCCGTGAGCGCCCCGGTGGGGCAGACCATGAGGCATTCCCCGCAGGACCTGCAGATCTCCGCGTTGGCCACCACGATCTGGGCGTCTTCATCCTCGCCGCTTGCTTCGATGGCGCCGATCCCTTTGATCTCCCTGCACGCGGTGACGCAGCGTTGGCACATGATACAGCGCTCCGGCCAGTAGCGGATCAGGGAGGTGGAGTAGGAGTCGTCCCTTTTTTCTTTGCGGGGTTCAAAAGGGACCTCCGTGATGCCGAACCGGTAAACGAGGTTCTGAAGGTCGCATTCCCCGGCCTTGTCGCAGATGGGGCAGTCCAGGGCATGATGCTTTAGAATCTTTTTCAGGTTCAGCACGCGCTGGGCGTGCAGGGCTTCCGACTCGGTGGTGACCTCCATCCCTTCTTCCACCGGCGTGTTGCAGGAGGTCACCGGCGTATCCTGCCCCCTGATTTCCACGACGCATATGTTGCAGGACCCGATGGGCGGAAGCCTTTTGTGATAGCACAGGGTCGGAATGTCGATCCCGATTCCCTGGGCAGCGTTTAGAATGGTTGTCCCTTCGAGGACGGAAACCTCCCTGCCGTCGATTTTTAAGCTGACCATACCTGTTTCTGCACCTTTTTCGTATATCGGGTTATATTTATTGAATGCTATCTGTCGATTTCCCCCAGCACCACGTCCAGGCTGCCGATGATGGCGATGGCGTCGGCGATCATGTGCCCGGGCATCAGACGGGGAATGGCGCTGGCCAGATAAAAACAGGGCGCCCTGACCTTCATGCGGTAGGGATGCTCGCTGCCGTCCCCGACCAGGTAGAACCCCAGCTCCCCCTTTGCCCCTTCCACGGCCTGATACACCTCGCCGGTGGGGGCGCTTGCGCCCTTGGCGTTGATCATGAACCGCCGAATGAGCGCGCTGATATCCTTTTCCACCTCGGACAGGGGAGGGTTCCCGATCCAGGGATTGTCGGTCTGGACCGGTCCTTTGGGAAGGTTTTCAACGGCCTGGTGAATGATGGCCAGAGACTGCGTAAACTCCTCCATCCGTACCAGGTAGCGGTCATACACATCCCCGTGTTTCCCCACCGGGATTTTAAAATCAAAGTCGTCATAGCTGGAGTAGGGAAAGGTCTTGCGCACGTCGTAGGCCACGCCAGAGGCGCGAAGGCTCGGCCCGGTCAGCCCGTAGTTTACCGCCTCCTTCGCGCTGATCACCCCGATGTTCATGGTCCGGGTGGTCCATATTTTGTTTTCCGTGAGCAGGGTGTGGTAGCCGGAGAGCGCCTTGGGAAACCATTTCACGAACTCCCGAACCTTTTTGATAAAATCCTCGGTGGTGTCATGGGCGCCCCCGCCGATGCGAAAAAAGGTCGGGGTGAGCCGGTATCCGGATATCTCCTCGTTGATGTTCATGATCATTTCCCGGTCCCGAAAGGCGTAGAAAATGACCGTCATGGCACCGATATCCAGGGCATGCGTGCCCAGCCAGAGATGATGCCCCATCAGACGCGCCAGCTCGGCCATGATCACCCGAAGGTACTGGGCCCTTTTGGGGACCTCGATGCCCATGAGTTTTTCCACGGCAAGGCAGTAGCCGATGTTGTTCGCCGATGCCGAGGAGTAGTCTAGCCGGTCGGTCAGGGGGATGATCTGCTGGTAGTTGCGGTGTTCGGCCAGTTTTTCAATCCCCCGGTGCAGATACCCGATATGGGGCGTCGCCTTTACGATGGTCTCGCCGTCCAGCTCCACCTCCACCCGCAGTACGCCATGGGTTGCGGGATGGTGGGGGCCCATATTCAGGGTGATGGTCTTTGCTTCAGCCATGATGTAATGCCTGTTTCTTCAGAATTGAAATTTCCCTTATGCCCGGCGGGGCGACCAGGTTTTAATAATCTTCAATGGTTTCAGGATCAAAGGGCTTATCGAAGTCTTTCCCTTCAAGGGGAAAATCCTTTCTTAGGGGATGCCCGTCAAAGTTTTTCCAGGTCAGGATCCGTCGAAGATCAGGATGCCCGGAAAAGGTTATTCCAAAAAGGTCATAGACCTCCCGCTCTCCCCAGTTGGCGGAATGCCAGATATCGCTTACGCTGGGCACCTCCCGCCCTTCCGCCGTCTGAAGCCGCACGCGAAGCCGGGTGAAATCGGCAGTGGCAAGCAGCAGGTAAATCAGATCGAAGCGGGGGATTCGAGGGGTCCAGTCCATGCCCACGATATCGACGAGCATGTCGAATTTTTCCTGGTGAAGGGTCCGCATCAGTTGGTAAAACCCCTTTTCGGCGGCAACCATCTCACATGCCGCTCCATTGAAGGTGAGCACTGAACCCGGGCATTTTTTTTCGATCCTGGCAACAACCGTTTGAACATCCATTCGGTGTGATCCTTGGATTTCGGAATTTTAGGCTTCAGACGGTAAAGTCCGGCCGCTGGTTTAATTTTTCGGTTCTGATTTTTTCCTGGATTTTCATAAGCCCGGCCAGAAGGGTTTCAGGCCGGGGCGGGCATCCCGGAATATAGACGTCCACCGGAATGATCTGATCCACTCCCTGCACCACCGCATAGCTTTGGAATACGCCGCCGCAGGAGGCGCAGGAGCCCATGGCGATGACCCATTTGGGGTCGGCCATCTGATCGTAGATCCGTTTCACCATCACGGACATTTTTTTGGTCAGGGTGCCGGCCACGATCAGCAGGTCCGACTGCCGGGGGGAGGGCCGAAAGACCTCGGAGCCGAACCGGGAGATGTCGAAATCGGACAGGGAGGTCGCGATCATCTCCAGGGCGCAGCAGGCCAGGCCGAAGGTGCAGGGCCATACGGAATTGCTTCTGCCCCAGTTGATCAGTTTTTCCAGGCTGGTGACCAGAATGGATCCCTCCGCGAGTTTAGTGAGTTGATTTTCTATTCCCATTCCAGAGCCCCCTTTTTCCATACATACACATAACAGATAAACAGGATCAGGATGAAAAGCATCATTTCAAGAAATCCGAACAGCCCTAAGTGTTTGTAGTAGACCGCCCAGGGGTAGAGAAACACGCATTCCAGGTCAAAGACCAGAAACAGCAGGGCGATCACGTAGAACTTGACCGGGGTCTGGGTGTACTGGGCGCCCTCGCTGGGCAGGCCGCACTCATAGGGTTCTCTTTTGACCCGAGAGGGCCGCTTGGGACCCAGGATGCTTGAGAGAAATACGATCCCCGCGCCGAAGGTAATCGCCAGGAGGATAATATAAAGGATGGGCAGGTAATCTGTCAGCATTTCAAGTGATGCCTCCGTTCCATGGTTTTTACGCCGTCCCCTGCTTTCAGGTCGCGGCCGTCGTTCAAAACCCGCTTTTCAAGCAAAATCAGCAAAAAAATTCGATCAAATTTTTTTCCATAGTCCATTACAGAAAAGCGGTCAAGGATAAAAATGGGTATGAAAAAATTTTTATGGTTTCGCCGGGTTTTAAATCCTCGGCTTGGCGACCGATCCTTTATTTTTCTTGACACTCGGAAATCGTCTTTGATATAAATTTTTTTTTGGCTTTTAAATCCAGCGAACGGGCCTGTGCGTTTTTGCTAAACTTTAATATATCAGGAGGAAACTATGCGAAGAAGAATCAGAAAGGCGGCCGTTATCGGCTCCGGTATCATGGGCGGAGGGATCGCGGCGCTCCTTGCCAGTGCCGGGATTGAGGTGATGCTTTTGGACATCGTCCCGTTTGATCTCAAGGACGAGGAAAAGAACGATCCCAAGGCCAGAAACCGGATTGTCCAGGCCGGTCTGGATGCGGCGTTAAAAGCAAGACCGCCGCTTTTCATGGACAAGAAAACCGATCCGAACATGCTCACCATCGGGAACCTGGAGGATGATTTTGAGAAGCTTGCGGCGTGCGACTGGATCGTCGAGGTGGTGGTGGAAAACTTAAAGATCAAGCAGCAGCTGTTCAAGCGGATCGACGGGGTCAGACAAAAGGGCAGCATCGTCAGCTCCAACACATCGGGCATTCCGTTAAAGGAGATGTCCAAAGAACTCAGCCAGGAGATGCGGCAGCATTTTCTCGGCACCCACTTTTTCAACCCGGTGCGGTACATGCACCTTCTGGAGATCATTCGCGGCGAGGAAACCCTTCCCGAAGTGCTTGAGTTCATGGCGGATTTCGGTGAAAAGATGCTGGGCAAGGGGATCGTCTGGGCAAAGGATACCCCCAACTTTGTCGGAAACCGGATCGGGGTGCAGGGCATGGGCAAGGCCATGCAGGCCATGCTGGCGCATGATCTGACTATCCCCGAGGTGGACGCTCTGTTCGGCCCGCCCATGGGTCGGCCCAAGACCGCCATTTTCAAAACATCCGACCTGGTGGGACTGGACACCATGGCCCATGTATCCAGCAACTGCTATGACCTTTGCCCCACCGACGAGATGCGGGACACCATGAAGATCCCGGATTTCGTCAATAAAATGATTGAAAAAAAACTGCTCGGCAACAAGACCAAGGCGGGTTTCTATAAAAAGGAGCTGACCCCGGAATGGAAGACCCTGCGAAAGGTGATCAACCCGAAAACCGGTGAATATGAGGAGTATGGGAAAGCGGATTTCCCCTGCCTGGAGGCGGCGAAAAAGGCCCAGACCCTGCCGGAAAAGCTTCAAGCGGTTGTTTACGGCGATGACAAGGGGGCCAGGTTCGCCTGGGATGTGGTCTCCAACGGCCTGATTTATTCGGCCAATCGAATCCCTGAGATTTCGGACACCATTGTCGATATCGATAACGCCATGAAATGGGGCTATAACTTTGAAATGGGTCCCTTTGAAACCTGGGACGCCATCGGGGTGAAAAAATCCGTTGAGAAGATGGAAAAGGACGGGCTGACCGTTCCGGAAAACGTGAAGAAGATGCTGGCCTCCGGGGCTTCCTCCTTTTATAAGCTGGAAGGCGGCAAAAAGCTGTATTTTGATTTCGCCTCAAACCAGTACAAGGAAATGGCCGCCAACGAGAAGGCGATCGTCCTGGCGGACCTGCGGGCCAACAACAAGGTGGTGAAAACAACGGCTTCATGCTCCCTGATCGATATCGGAGACGGGGTGTTTGACCTGGAGTTCCATTCCAAGATGAACGCCATCAACAAGGAGATGGTCGATTTCATGATGGAGGCCGGCGAGTACGTCCTTGAAAACGGGGTCGGCATGGTCATCGGCAACCAGGCCTCCGGAATGCCCGCACCCTTCTCCGCGGGCGGCGACCTGGCCTATATGCTGGGGCTGGCGAGGGCCGGCAGGTTCGAGGAGATCGACGCCTTTATTCGAAACGTTCACAAGGGGATCATGGGGACCAAATACGCCCCCTACCCGGTTGTGGCCGCCCCCTTCGGGCTGACCCTGGGCGGCGGATGCGAGGTCTGCCTGTCCGCGGACAGGATGGTGGCGCATGCCGACCTGTTCATGGGTCTGGTGGAAATCGGCGCCGGGCTTGTTCCGGGCGGTTGCGGCATGATGCATCTCTGGAGAAACTATGTGGATTCAAAGCCCGAGATCGCGAAACTCACGGACCTGGCTGGTTTCTTCATCCAGGCGTTCATGTGTGTGGCCCAGGCGAAGGTTTCATCATCCGCGGCGGATGCCCGCAAGAACGGGTTCCTCAGACCCGCCGACCGCATCGTCTTTAACAAGGATACCCTGATCGGCGAGGCCAAAAAAGAGGTCTTAAAGATGGTGGATGACGGTTACGTTCCGCCGAGGAAGAAAAAAACCCCGGTGTTCGGCCGCGAGGCCCACGGCATGCTCTGGGCGGAAATGAACAACATGAAGATCGGCGGTTACATCACCCCCCATATGGAGAAAATCGCAAAAAGGGCGGCGGTCTGCATGTCCGGCGGCGATGTGCCCCAGGGCACCCTGGTTTCCGAGGAATACCTGATGAGCCTTGAGCGGGAAACCTTCGTGGATCTCTGGAGGACCGAGGAGACCCAGAAGATGGCCGAACACATCATGAACACCGGCAAACCCTTATTCCTATAACATCGAAACTTTCAGGAGGATATCACCCATGAGAGAAGCATATATCGTGACCTCGGTCAGAACCCCCGGCTGCCGAAGAAACAAAGGGGCTTTCGCCAAGACCCGGCCGGAAGATCTTTTGAAAACCGTGGTGGAGGCGATTTTCGAACGGACGCCGAATATCGAAAAGAAGGACGTGGAAGACATTATGATCGGTTGCGCCTTTCCGGAGGCGGAGCAGGGTCTAAATATTGGACGGGTCATCGCCCAGATGTGTAAATTCCCGGATGCCACCTGCGGGGCCACCGTCAACCGGTTCTGCTCCTCCGGGCTTGAGGCCATCGCCCTGCAGGCCATGCGGATCAAGGCCGGATGGTGCGAGGTGGCCATCGGCGGCGGAATTGAATCCATGACCATCGTTCCCATGGGCGGCAACCTGCCGCGGCCCCATCCCGAATGGGCCAAGGAAAACCCGGATGTGTATATATCCATGGGGATTACCGCGGAGAACGTGGCCAACCGTTACAAGATCACTCGGGAAATGCAGGATGAGTTTGGCTATCATTCCCAGATGAAGGCCGCAAACGCCATGGCCAAAAAGCTCTACAAGGAGATCGTGCCCACCCCGGCAAAACGTTTCGTGGAAAAAAACGGGACATGGATCGAAGAAACCGTGATGCAGGATTTCGACGACGGGATTCGGCCCACCACCACCCTGGAGGGCTTAAAAAAACTGCGGCCGGCCTTTGCGGCCAACGGTTCCGTGACCGCGGGCAACTCTTCCCAGACCACCGACGGCGCCGCGGCCACCCTGGTGATGAGCGAGGAGGCGGTCAAGAAATACGGGGTCAAGCCCATCGCCAAAATCGTAGCCTACACGGTGGCCGGTGTTCGAGCGGATGAGATGGGGGTCGGCCCGGCCTACGCTATTCCAAAGCTTTTGAAGCTCACGAACATGAAACTCGAGGATATCGGGATTTTGGAGGTCAATGAGGCCTTTGCCTCCCAGGCGATCTACTGCCTGCAGCAGCTCGGTCTTTATGAGAAAAGGGAGTTGTGGACATCCGACAGCGACAAACGGAACATCAATGTCAACGGCGGCGCCATCGCCCTGGGCCATCCCCTGGGGTGCACGGGCGCCAAGCTCTGCGCCCAGATCATGACGGAGATGCAGGAGCGCGGCGTGAAATACGGCGTGGAATCCATGTGCATCGGCGGCGGCATGGGCGCGGCCGCGCTTTTTGAGCTGGTCGAATAAATTATAAAAAAAAATAGACAAAAAAAGGCCGGCCCGAATCGGGTCGGCCTTTTTTTCTCGAAACATTCGCTATTTGTTTTTTATTTTTTCTATTTTTTCCCGCAGAAACTGAAACCCCGGAGTGATGGTTTCATCAAGATCCATGGGAAGCAGGGTTCTTGAGGGATAGCCGATGTTCATCCCCCCGCCGGTTTTAAAAAGGTGTTCCAGCAGATAAAACACCAAGGGTCCCGGAACGCCGATCCCGATCTCATGCTCGCAGATTGCCGCAAAGCTTCGATCCCCGGCGCCCGGAAGCACAACCTGGGGCTTTCCGGTGATATGCGGCAGCAGCCCGCCTTTAAAGCAGGATTCGGCGAAGCCTTCAAAAAAAGAGAACGGAACATGTTTGTATTCATAACTTAAGGCATGGATCAGGTGGGTGAGCTGAACCCCGTCCCCGTATACCAAAACGGTGTCCGGAACGATAAGGCTTTCATGCAGGGGGGAACAGACAAACCCGCAGTAGCGGCGCAGCCGCTCGATCCCCTTTTCGCCGAGAAAATCAAAAAAGGCGTTGATGCGGATTTTTTCCGCCTCGGCGTCCTTATGCCACCCCTGGCGGACCTGGCTTTCAATCAGGTCCTCCCTGGAAATATTCACCCACTGATGGAAGCCGGTGGCGGGCGTGCAGAAGTTGTCATCGGCCGTCATGGCAACGCTGACGCCCCAGCGCCGGGCTTGAGTGAACGCTTGGCACAGCGCCATCTTTTTTCCGAAAACAGACGGCCGCATCACCCCTTCGGGAATATCCTTTTCGGTTTGGATGTAGGAAATGGCGACCGGGTAGGTGGCAAGATGCAGCTTGTCATAAAGCGCCTGGCCGGCCTTCTGATAGTCCTTTAAGGTCTTTGTATTTTTTTCCATACCCTTCCCATTTATGAGGTGTTTAAGAAGACCTGAATCAGGCATTGTTTTTTTCAAATGTTTTCATAAAATTCACAAGGGCTTCAACACCTTCTATGGGCATGGCGTTATAGATCGATGCGCGGCAGCCGCCCACGGAGCGGTGCCCCTTGAGTCCGCCCAGCCCTTTTTCGGTGGCCTCGGCGATGAACTTTTTCTCCAGGTCTTCGCTGGGCAGCCTGAAGGTGACGTTCATGAACGAGCGGCTGTCCCTGTCCGCGGTGCCGCGGTAAAATCCGCCGGCGTCGATGAGGTCATAGAGCAGGCCGGCCTTGCGCCGGTTTATTTTTTCCATGGCCTCCAGCCCGCCGATGGTCTCCTCCAGCCATTTCAGCACCAGTTGAATCGTGTAAACGGTAAAACAGGGCGGTGTGTTGTACAGCGAATTGCTCGCGGCATAGGTTTTATAGTCCAGCATGGAGGGCAGGCCGTCGGGGATTTGTTTCAGCAGATCGTCGCGAATGATCACCATGCAGACCCCGGCCGGCCCGATATTTTTCTGCGCCCCCGCGTAGATCATGCCGAATTTTGTCATATCCAGCCGGCGGGAGAGGATGTCCGATGACATGTCCGCGATGATGGGAACCCCGGCGGTATTCGGAAACTCGGCCCACTGGGTGCCCTTGATGGTGTTGTTGGAGGTGAGGTGTACATAAACGGCGTCTTTGCTAAAGGAAATATTTTTGGGAATGTAGGAAAAATTCCTGTCCTTGGAGGAGGCGGCGATTCGAATTTTTTTCTTTAAAATCTCAGCCTCTTTGATGGCTTTGGTGGACCAGGTGCCGGTGTTGACATAGTCCGCGGATCTGTCGTCCGGCAGAAGGTTCATGGGGACCATGGCGAACTGAAGGCTGGCACCCCCCTGAATAAAAAGCACGTGAAAATCCTCACCCAGATTCAGAAGTCTTTTGGTTCGGGCCACGGCGTCATTGATGACCTCATCAAAGATTTTGGACCTGTGGCTGATCTCGGTGATGGACATGCCGCTGGACCGGTAATCCAAAAACGAGGCAGCAATCTCCTCAAGCACCGGAAGCGGCAGGACCGCAGGCCCGGCGTTAAAATTAAATATTCGGTGTAAAGCCATCGATTTCTCCCTTTTTTTATCTCAGCGGTCATACATTGAAAAAAACGAAACATGTTTTATGGCAAAATATTTCAGGGATGTCAACACCGGGGTTTTTTGTTTCATTATTTTTGCGTACGGGAAGGATTGACAAGCCAGCCGGTTTAGCATAAGGATAATGCGATTTGTTCAGCCGACCTTTCTATAGACGTCACCCTTGTGGAATCGAGGGGATTTGGACAGGGATCATGGAAATCATCGCGTATCCGTCACCGCGGGCCGACAAACGCATTCAGGCCGTTATCGACCGAGGGCTTGAGATCAAGCCCAAAGATTATGAGACGGTCACGCAAATCCTCTCAGAGGTCAAAACCCGAGGGGATGAGGCGTTGGTCGACTATACCAACCGGTTTGACGCGCCAAATTTAACCCTTCGGGATTTAAAGGTGACGGATGCGGAGATGCGGGCCGCGGCCGAGCAGGCGGCGCCTGATTTCCTGTTCAGCCTGGATCGTGCCGTGGAACAGATCGAGGCCTTTCACAAAAGGCAGGTCGGCAACTCCTGGATGATCACCCCTCGACCCGGTGTGCTTCTCGGGCAGCTGCTTCGTCCGGTGGAGGCGGCCGGGGTGTATGTTCCGGGAGCCCGGGGCGGCACCACTCCCCTGGTGTCGTCCGTGCTGATGGGGGTGATTCCGGCCCGGATCGCCGGTGTGAAGCATGTATC
>CAZFWD010000251.1:0-7851 GCA_964522535.1 uncultured Desulfonema sp. | reverse complement strand
AGACGCCATGCAAAAAAACGAACCGGCCGGGGCCGTCGAATCCAGCCTGAGGCAGAGTGAAAGCTATCTGATACGCTCGGGCGACCCGGTTCAGCTGGGCAAAACCCGCCTGGAGATGGCCCGTCTGAAGCTGCGCGCAAACGATGAAACCACGGCAAGGGATCTGGCGGAAAAGGCCCGCAGGGATTTCGCGAGCTATGCGGAGGTCTTCTTTCCGGACGACCTCAGGCCGCTGCTGAGGGGAAAAACCGCTGCCCACCTGCGGACGGATTCCGGCGCCGAGCTGCTGAACATGTTCGCCGACGTGATCCAGGAGCTCACTCCCAGCACCGAGTTTGACGAGCTGCTGGGAAAAACCGTCAAGGCCTCCAACCGGTTTTTCGGCACGGAGCGCGGAGGCATCTTCTGGTTTCGGCATCACGGCCCGAAAAAAGGCCCCGTTCTGCGGGGTCCCTGCAACCTGTCTGCGTCGGATGTGTCCTCGGAGCGGTTCAAACCCGGGCTGGCCCTTGTGTTTAAGACCTATCAGGAAAACCGGCCTCAGGTGGTGCGGCGGCAGGATCATGAAATGGACCCGAGCAACGTCAAGGCGATGATCTGCGTGCCGTTTTCCGTGGAAGGCCGGGTCAGGGGGGTGCTGTACCACGACAACGCCTATGTCAGGGACTGTTTTGACAGTTTTTCCAAATCCCAACTGACCCAGATGGCCCGCTGGCTGACCAGTTACATCGACCACATCTTTGAGCTTTCCCGGCGACTGGAACAAAAGGCCTCGGATCAGCTGAAGCAGTTTGATGCCGAAGGGCCTCCCGCCATCATGACGCAAAGCCCGCGAATGCGCGCCATTCTGAACCAGATGGACCGGATCGCGGCTACGGACAGCACGGTCCTGATCCTGGGCGAAACCGGGGTGGGCAAGGAGCTTTTGGCCCGCCGGATTCACCAAATGAGCCCGCGAAAAAAAAACCCCCTGGTGATCGTGGACCCCACCGTGATTCCGGAGAACCTGGTGGAAAGCGAACTGTTCGGGCATGAAAAGGGGGCCTTCACCGGCGCGGATCGGCAGAAAAAGGGACGCCTGGAGCTGGCGCACGAAGGCACCCTGTTCATCGACGAGGTAGGGGAAATCCCGAAATCGATCCAGGTCAAGCTGCTGCGTGCCATTCAGGAAAAGACCATGATCCGCATCGGCGGGAATAAAAGCATCTATTCGGATTTCAGGCTGGTGGCCGCAACCAACCGGGACCTGACCGCTGAGGTAGCCGCCGGTCGGTTCAGGGAAGACCTCTACTACAGGTTAAACGTGATCCCGGTCACCCTGCCCCCGCTTCGGGAGCGGATCAAGGATGTGGGGCTGCTGGCCGGGCACTTCCTGGGCCGGTTTGCCGCCAAATACAACCGGCCGGGATTGACCCTCACGAAGGCGCATGAAGCCATCCTTGACTCCTATCCCTGGCCGGGCAACATTCGGGAGCTTATGAACGTGATGGAACGCGCAGCCCTTCTTTCCCTCGACGGCGGCCTTCACCTGAACCTGCCGCCGGATTCACGGACAGGGGCATCCAGCCCGTTTGTTGACTTTCCCACCCTGGATGAACTTCAGCGGCGCTATATTCAGCATGTGCTTACCAAAACCAACGGAAGGCTCAGCGGCCCGGGCGGAGCAGCGGAGATCCTGGGAATGAAGCGGACCAGCCTGTATAACCGAATGAAACGGCTGGGGCTTCGATAAAACCGGCAGGGAAAATAAATATCAACCGTTCAGCACCTTTCGAATGGTTTGCGCAAGATCGGCCATTTGGATCGGCTTGGCCAAAAAGGCCCTTAACCCCTCTTTGCCGGTAACCGCCTTTTCAACCAGCCGGGTGTAACCGGAAGTCATGATCACCGGCATGTTCGGCCTGATTTTCAGAATCTCCGCAGCAAGCATGTCCCCCGTCATATCCGGCATGCTCATATCGGTGATCACCAAGTCAAACCGGTTCGGATCGGCCTTAAACCGCTCCAGGGCCTCCAGCGGGCTGACGCAGGCCTCCGTATGATACCCCAACGATTCCAGGGTCTGTTTTCCCAGCTGAACAAGGGAGGGTTCGTCGTCCACAAAAAGGATGCGCTCGGTCCCTTTGGCAAGATGCGCTGTCTTTCGAGGTTGGGCCCTGTCTTCGGAAACGGGCAGCCAGACCATAAACCGGGTGCCCCGGCCCGGGTCGCTCGCGACGGATATCTCCCCCCCGATAGCCTTGACGATTCCGTAAACCACCCAGAGCCCCAACCCGGACCGCGAGGGATGGGTGGTGTAGTAGGGTTCAAATATATGCTCGACGACCTCGGGGGTCATTCCGGGACCGGTATCCGCGACCATAAACCGCACATACCGCCCCGGGGACAGCCCGGGCGCTTCTTCAACGGATGATTCTTCAATTTTTACATTCTCGAGGCGGACTTCCAGCACCCCCCCTTTATCCCCCATGGCCTGGCCTGCGTTTGCGCACAGGTGCATCAGGATCTGATGAATCTGCGCCGGAGCGGTCAAAACCTTGTCATGGCTGATGGAAATGTCCGGCTTGATTTCAATGGACGGCGGGATCATGACCCTCACCCGATTAAGGGAGGCTTCGACCACCGGAAGAATATGGATCGGCTCGTTTTTTTCCTCTTCGAGATCGGCACAGGTGAGGACCCGGTTGACAATCCCCTTGGCCCGCATGGATGCGGTTTTGATCTCATCCAGCCAGGCCCCGAGCGGGGTCCATTCGGGAACTTTCTCCAACGAGGATAATGCCAGCTCCGTATTGCCGACAATAATGCCAAGCATATTGTTGAAATCATGGGCGATACCCTCGACCAGGGTTTTGACCGCATCCATTTTCTGGGCCTGGCGCATTCGGGTCTCCAGCTTTTTCGTCTGGGTGAGATCCTTTGAAACCTCGATCACCGCCAACGGAACGCCGCCTTCATCCCGCAACGCAACGCTTGCCGTACAGTGGAAATTCAATCGGTTTGAATTTTTATCCACCACCACGGTCTCGTGCTGGTGGGTCTTTCCGTCGGCAAACGCCCTTAAGGTAATGCAGGGATAGGGTTCGCACGGCGTCTTCCGTCCATGATAGACCTCGTAGCACTTCCGGCCGAGGAGATCGTCACCGAACATCCTTTTTGCGGTTGCATTCGCCCAGATGATATTCAGGTCCCGATCCATCATGCTGACGTGGTCTCCGATGGAGGCCAAGACGGCGGATAGATTTTCCCCGTTTATTTCCATGGCATGACCTTATGGGTGATGTTTTGCATCATCAAACGCATACCGGCTTTGCCTGTTCTGCGCTCCTTTCGAAAGGTTCCGAAGTGTTGATTTTAAAAACAGAATATGATAACGGAACATATATCGAAAGCCGACAGATTGCAACTATTTTGATTAAAAGGAAAGCCATGACAAACCCCAAAACAATCGATGCGGATGCCTTGTTGAACCATCCCACGGTGAAGCAGACCACCACATCCGATACCTCCGCACTGCAGGAGCGGCTGGGTTTTACGCCCGACACCTGCGAGGTGTTCACCCATGCCTGCACCCGGCTTGAAGATGATGCCCGCTATGCATTTCAGATTCATCCCACGGCCAGGGAGCAGCTTCCGGACATCATCAACAACACGGTCCAGCGGGTGACGGGCGCTGATGCCGTTGATGAAAAATTTCTGCGCGGTTTTAAAAAGGAAAGAAAGATCGGCATCGTGTTTTCCGGCGGGCCGGCACCGGGCGGGCATAATGTCATCGCCGGGCTGTTTGATGCCATGAAGGACGCAAACTCAAACAGCCGGCTGTTCGGATTTGTCCTGGGGCCCGACGGCATCCTTGAAAACAACGTGATCGAACTGACCGCAGCGATGGTGGACGCCCACCGGAACCTGGGCGGGTTTTCCATGATCAAAACCGGCCGAACCAAAATCGATTCCAAGCAAAAAATGGCGTTTGCAAAGAAAAACTGCAAAAAACTCGGCATCGACGCCCTGGTCATTGTCGGCGGGGATGATTCAAACACCAACGCGGCCTTCCTGGCCCAGGAGCTGTATCACGACAACATTCAGGTGATCGGGGTGCCCAAAACCATCGACGGCGATATTCAGGTGAGAGATAAAAACGGAAACGTGCTGTGCGCCATCCCCTTCGGGTTTCATACCGCGGCGAGAGCGTTTGCGCGCAACATCAGCAACCTGTGCAACGACTGCAGCTCGGATGTCAAATACTGGCATGTCTGCAAGGTGATGGGCCGGGTGGCCAGCCACCTCGGCCTGGAGGTGGCGCTTCAGGTGCATCCCAACATCATTTTAATCGGCGAAGAGCTTGCCGACTTTATTGATGCGGACCGGATTGAAAGGGCCAAAGAACAGGGAACCACCGACTATACCGCCTACGGCATGACCCTGCGGAACCTGTCTCGAATCATCTGCGACGGGATCGTGCGGCGGGCCGCCGTGGGAAAGAACTACGGGGTGATCGTCATTCCCGAGGGGATTTTGGAGTTCATCAACGAAATCCAGGTGTTCATCATCAAACTCAACACCATTATCGCCGAATACAACCAGACCCACGACACGGATTTTCATTCCGACTTTGTCACCTTAGAGGACAAGCTGGATTACCTGCGCCGCCTGGCGCGGTTCTCCCGGGAGGACAAGACCTTCTCGGTGTGGAACACTCGGGATGACGACCTGTTTAACGATATTCCGGCGTTCTTTCAGGAAGGGCTGCTCACTGAACGGGACAGCCATGGGAACTTTCAGTTTTCCCAGGTGCAAACCGAAGCGGTGATCATGGGGCTGGTCAGGGATTACCTGAAAATCCTTCAGGAACGGGGGGATTATAAAATCGGCATCACACCGGACTGGTATCAAAAAACCCTTGAGGAGGCGGGCCTCAACCCCGGCACCTATGGACCGCTGCTGTTTGCAAACTACAAAACCGCGGATCCGTTTCTACAGGTGAAAAACAGCATCGTTTCCATTAAAACACTCACCCAGGAGCTGGTTCGAGCCGGGGTCATCAGGGATGCGGACGCTGTTCCGGCTGCGGTCCTGAAGGTGTTTCAGACCTCTGTTCCCAAATTTAAAACCCAGAACCATTTTTACGGCTACGACGGCAGGGGGAATGACCCCTCCTGGTTTGACTGCGCCTATACCTACAACCTGGGGCTGACGGCTTTTTCCCTGATCGCCAATCAGGCCACCGGACAGATGGCGGCGATCAAAAACCTGGAAAAAGGCTTTCCCGCCTGGGAGCCCATCGGCATTCCGATTGCGCCGCTTATGCACCTTGAAGACCGAAAAGGCAAGCTGGCCCTGGTCCTGGAGCGCACCGTGGTCGACATCGACTTGCCCGCCTTCAAGGTGGTCAAGGCACTTCGAAAAAAATGGCTGGCCGCAGACGCCGGGCCCGACGATTACCGAAACCCCGGCCCCATCCATTTTTCCGGAAACGGGGTGGATTCCAGGCCCTTGACCCTGATTCTGAACAGCATCACCCCTCCGGTTACGGATAAAAATTAATCAACAGGTTCTTATTACTTTTTAAGAAGCGCCGCCAGCTTGTCGGCGATTTGGCCGATCGCCTTGGCGGCCTCAGCGCCTTTATACTCCTCCTGATAGGACACCCCGCTGTCCCCGGCCTTGACCAGGTTTGGATCAAAGGGAATCCTTCCCAGAAAATTGATGCCGAACTGCTTGGCTGTCCTTTCCCCGCCGCCGGTTCCGAACAGTTCAACGGTCTTGCCGCAGTGGGGGCAGACATACCCGCTCATGTTCTCGATCAGTCCGAACAGCTCGCGGTTGACCTTTCGGCAGAAGTTGATGGATTTTCGGACATCGGAAAGGGCGACCTCCTGGGGGGTCGTCACGATGATCGGACGGGCGTCGACAATGGTCTGGGCCACGCTTAAGGGCTCATCCCCGGTGCCCGGGGGTGAATCCACAATCAAATAATCCAGCTCCCCCCAGTCCACATCGGCGATGAACTGGCTGATGGCCGAATGCTTGAGCGGGCCCCGCCAGATCACCGCATCGTCCTTGTTGGGCATCAGGCATTCGATGGAAATGGCCTTGACGTTATCGGAATAGCGCATGGGCGCCAGCTTCTGGTTTTCGCTGGCCCCCACCATGCCGTCCAGCCCCAGCATACGCGGCACATCCGGCCCGTGAATATCCACGTCCATAATCCCGACCTGGTATCCCCTGTTCCCCAGGGCAATGCCGAGGTTGACCGACACGCTGGTCTTGCCGACCCCTCCCTTGCCGCTCATCACCAGAAACTTGTATTTGATTTTGGACAGGGTATCCTTGATGTTTTTTTCCTGTTCCTGCCGCGCCCTGTCCTGATTCTGCGCACCGGGGGCGCAGCCCTGACGATCTTTCATAACCATGGCTCCTCTGCTGATATAAAAAAATTAATGAAATGATAACCGTAAATATCCTGCGGAAGACGGACTCCGGCACCTGTTCCCGAATCACATACCGGAAACGGAATGTTCTACTTGGCGGATACCCGTTTCACCCCTTCATGGTCGCATGAGGGGCAAACCTTCGGCCTTCCGGTGCCGCGGGGCTCGTGCCATGCATAATGACATTTGCCGCACTCAAACAGCCGTTCGGTCACGCCGATCGTATAATGCCCGCCGTCGATGTTGATCGCCTTTCCGTTGGTCAGCGCATCGGCGACGACCTTTCTGGCCTGTTCAATAATCCGGCCGAAGGTCGCCCTGGAGACCTTCATCTGACGGCCCGCGTCCTCGTGGGACAAGCCTTCATAATCCGCCAGACGCAATGCCTCGCGCTGATCCACCGTGAGCTGAATCTCCTCCAACTCAAGCATCAGAATCCCGCGGGGTTTAAAATAGCAAACCCCCGGCTTAAACGCCACAAACCTCTTTTTAAACGGTCTGCCCATACTCACCTCTTTTCGAGTATATTCTCAATTTTTAACCATATGGCCTTGCCGTTGAATTGTCAAGGCCAACCCTAAAAAAAATTTAAATACATCAGTCATGGGTTTGATTTTTTTTTGATCCCATTCGAATCCTGACGGAACCGGCATGCGCCCTCAAGCCCTCGGTTTCGGCCAGCCGCATCACATCGGCCGCCTCCCGCACAAAGGCATCCTTTGAATAATGAATCAGGCTGGTCCGTTTCATAAAGGTCTCCACGGAAAGGGCGGATGAAAACCTTGCGGTCCCTCCGGTCGGCAGCACATGATTCGGGCCGGCAATGTAATCCCCCATGGATTCCGGGGTGAACTCACCAAGAAACACCGCACCGGCGTTTTGTATCATGCCGATCACCTCAAACGGGGATTGAATGCAAACCTCCAGGTGCTCCGGAGCGATCCGGTTTGCGAGTTCGATCGCAGCAGGAATATTCGGAACGCGCAGAATAAAACCATAATCATTCAGGGACTGTTGGGCCACCTCTTTTCGATCAAGCCCGGACATCTGCCTTATCACCTCCGCGGACACCGCCTTCGCGATTTTGTCCGAATCGGTCATCAGCAGGGCAGACGCCATGGGGTCATGCTCCGCCTGGGAAAGCAGGTCTGCCGCGATAAATTCAGGGGTTGCGAATTGATCCGCGATCACCAGGATTTCACTCGGCCCGGCCAGCATGTCGATGCCCACGACCCCGGCCACCATCTTTTTGGCGAGGGTCACATAGGTGTTGCCCGGCCCCACGACCACATCGACCTTTGGCAGGGTTTGGGTGCCGTAGGCCAGGCCCGCGATCGCCCACGCGCCGCCCACCTTGTAAACCGCGTCCACCCCCACCCGATCCGCGGCTGCCAGAAGGTAAGGGTTGATTTTCCCTTCT
>CAZFWD010000250.1:0-10713 GCA_964522535.1 uncultured Desulfonema sp. | reverse complement strand
GCAGCTTGAGGCGGTTTGAAGCCTGCACCTGCATGCCGGCTTCGAGGGGTCTCCCCTCATCTCACGTGCAGCCTCGTGGCACACGGACGCCCCTAACTTCTTAACTTAGGGGAAGAAGGAGCGAGACTCCCTTTACATTTTTACATTCAAGGGATTCAGGGCGTGGCTCCATTTTTTTACAATTTATTCCCCAATTCAACTGATATTTTTTCACAGACATTTTTGATATAGTCCCATGAATTCAGCGGAGGGCTGACGCCTTTATATTGGGATACATCGATATCATCAAGATCATAGGGGGTCGGCTCCGAAAGTTGACGAATCAGCTGAATAAGCGGAGACACTTCGTCTTTTCGAGTCACCTCCGAATAATAGGCATCAAAATTTTCCAACGTGGATACCGCATTTTCCATCCCGGCTTTTTCAGCCAGGGCTGCAAAATCAATATAATCCCTGGCGGCATTCCGACTTACAATCATCCATCCTTTTGTTCGCAACATTTCCGGCAGGGTGGGAACGGTCAATTGTTTGCCGCGGATACTTACCGTTTCGGTTTCCAGAGGAAGGCTCCGCCGTAACTGTCGCAGGCCGGTTTCTATTCCTTGAAAATTCCCCAGAATCAGTTTTGGCGGATTGAGACGGGTTGTTTTCCAGTCATCCCGTTTCTCAAGAAAGTCCAGTATTTCTTTATCCCAAATCATCCAGTATTTGTCATTTTTTTCCATAAATTTTTTCCAAATACATTTTGAAAAATTTAGGAAACCCATAAATCTTTGAATGAGGTATCGCTCGTTTCACCGCATCGGCAGCTTCAGGATTTGTTCTTACTTCACGGATAAGCGCTTTGATGTCTTCATCCGAGCCGCGTTCCCATATCGAATGAATAATGGCAACGCCCCATTGTCCGGGTTTTACGTCTATGTGCCGATGTTCCATAAATTTTAATCCCTGTGCGTCACTCCTGCTAATAAGTCTTGTGATTTATTAGCATAAGTACAAGCCGAAGGCAAGAAGGGAAGGGTATACGCCGGCGGCTATTTTTTGGAAAAGACGGGACGCTGCTAACCTATCAACTCAACTCAGTTTCCGGCGGTCTCCTGAACCTCGCTGAAAAACCAGTCTCTTTCGATTTTGATCATTCGGCATTCTGCCTGGTGGATTTCGTTGATGCTTTCCCCGAAAGCGGTTTTTGCCTTAAAAAGACCCGTCACCTCCACCACCGCTGTTATTTCATCCGGAAATGCAATTTTCATATCGCCGAATTCCAGCGAGATGCGCGTATACTGGGCGCGTGCGGCCATCACGTTGGCCGGGATTTCAGAGGCTGAAAACCGCTGGGAAATGCCATACGATAGGATTTCGATGTCGCAGGGATCGGCAAACAGCTCCCGAATCTTTCTCGCCTTGATGGCAGCGCGAATCTCCGTCTCATCCGCGGATTTTGCCGCCTGTTTTTCAAGAACCGCAAACCGGTTTTTGATCCTGGACGCCTCGCCGGGATGGAAAAGGAAAAAGGCAGCCACCCCCGCAGCCAGCATGCCGGCAAAGATTATGAGAAGAGGCCTGGGTTTTGTCATCACGGCATTTCAAAAAAAATCGGCCGGTCCAAGACCGGCCGAAGGCTTATGGTAAATCACGGTCCCGCCGCAGTCGGTATGCCATCGCCGCGGCCATGGGCTCTTGAATCCTTCTATTTCTTTTTGATTTCCTGCCGAAGGACCTTTTTATCGATTTTGCCGACAGCGGTGAGCGGCAGCTCCTTTTTAAACTCGATCACCTTGGGGACCTCATAGGGGGCCAGCTTTTCCTTGGCGAATTTGAGAATATCCGCCTGCAGGGCCTTTTCATCACCGTCGAACGTGTAGTCCGGGGAGATCGTGACATAGGCCTTGACGAATTCGGAACCGGGCCGTTCCGGGTTCTCCATGCCGATGGTGGCGATCATGTCAATGGCCGGGTGTTCGGCCAGGATATCCTCCACCTTTTTGGAGAACACCTTAAACCCGCTGACGATGATCATGTCCTTGGTGCGGTCCACGATGCGCAGATACCCCTCCTCGTCAAACACCGCGACATCGCCGGTATGCATGTAGCCGTCCGCGTCGATGGCTTTTTTCGTCTCCTCGGGGTTGTTGAAGTATCCGACCATCACCTGGGGCCCTTTGACGCAGATCTCTCCGGGTTCGCCGATCCCTACCTCCCTGCCGGTCCCCGGCTCCAGCAGCTTGATATCCGTGTTTAACAGAGGCAGGCCGATATGTCCCAGCTTCTTTTTTCCGCGATAGGGGTTGACCACGGTCAGCGGTGCGGTTTCGGTCATGCCGTAAGCCTCCACCAGCTTGCCCTTGCCCACGATGCTCTCCAGCATTTTCTGGGACTCCTCAGGGAAAGGCGAGGCTGCGGTAATACAGGCATCCAGGTTTGAATGATCCAGTGTTTTAAATTTGGGGTTATTGATCAGCAGTTGGAACAAAGACGGCACATTGACCAGTGCGGTGGGCCTGTATTTGGCGATCTGGCTGCAGATGTAATCCGTGTTTCTCGGGTCCGGTATCAGGACCTGGGTCCATCCCAGGTAAATGCAGTTGATGTTAAAAAACAGCCCGGCGATATGGAAAAACGGAAAACCGGAAAGGGCCACGCCCAGCCCTTCCTGCCAGTTCAGCCAGGACTGCACAATAAACAAATCAGCCACCACATTGCGGTGGTTCAGCATCGCCCCCTTGGGCGGGCCCGTGGTTCCTCCCGTGTACTGGATATACGCGAGGTCATCCGGGGATATTTTGATGGACGGCCATCGGTCCGCAAACTCGGAAGATCGAAGGACCTTGATCATATCGACCACGTTTTTTCCGGGGATCGGGGTGACCTTCCCCTTGGGGATTTTCTTTAGGGCCTTACCCAGGAACCGCTTGATAAACGGCAAAAACCCGCCCACGCTGGTGGTGGCGACCACCTTCAGGTCCGGCAGGTCTGAGACGATTTTTGTCAGCCGGTGCTGGAAAATGGCGTCCAAGGTCACCAGGCATTTGGCCTTTGCATCTTTTAGCTGATGCTGCATTTCAGATTCAGACAACAGGGGAGAAACCCCGGATACCGCACATCCGGCCTTGAGGGTGCCGAGCCAGGCGATGACATACTCCGGAATGTTGGGCAGGTTGATCCCCACCACATCCCCCTTTCTCAACCCGTTTGCAAGCAGCATGTTGGCAAACCGGTTGGAATACATATCCAGTTCCCTGAAACTGATTTCCACATTCATAAAGGAGAGGGCAACCTTGTCCGGAAATTTTTCAAATGTGGGCCGGACCGCGTCCACATAGGAGATTTCCCATACAGACGGGTCCAGGTCTTTTAAGCCTTCATCCCAGGATTTTTTCCAAAACTGTTGTTCAGCCATGTGTGCCCCCTTTTTTATTTGAAGGTTGTTTGAAAATATTTTTGGGTCACTATACTAAAAAAAATTATTTTTGTTAAAGGATTTTTATTCATTTCGGGCTGAAGGGATTAAATACGGTTTCAGCCGAAGGTTAAACATAGATTTCAAACCTTCGCGTTTCCCCGGCCTTCGGGGCAGCATGGGCCCTCTCAAACCCTCTTTCCATAAAGGTCAGCCGTCCGGAATCCGCTAACATAATGACGGAGGAGGAACGGGTGCCGTATACATCGCTCACTACAAACACGGAAGAAAGGATCCGCTCCCATTCCAGCCCGACCCCGGTGTCGGGCAGCGTCGTGTCCGGCGGGCGATCCGTGTCGGCCAGCATCTCAAAAATAGCCTCCGGATCCGGTTTCGGCCCCCGGCTGAGAATGCGCGCCAGGGCGGCCTTTGTCTTTTCAAGCTTGGGCCAGGGGGTGTCCAGAAGATGGTTGCTGATGCCGTGAATGCCGTCGTGGAGCCGCAGTACCTGCTGGTTTCGGTTTGAATACCAGAAGAGCTCCGTTAAATCCCCGGCCACCAGGTTGAAGCCGTTGTATGTTGAAGCGGATTTCCCGATATCCTGCAGATAGGCCTTTGGCGACAGGTTCGACAGAAGAAACCGGCTGACCAGAAGCCCCCGGGAAGGGGCGTCGGGGTTGAGGGAGGCGGGGTCCCTGTAATTGGTGATTGCGGCGATCCGTCCGGAACGGCTGACCCCGAGCCAGGTCCCCTTGCCTTGCAGGTCCCGGCCGGCCAGGATGTTCGAATGATCGTTCCAGAAGGCCAGGGGGGCGGTGGGACGGTCGTAGAATTCATCCCGATTGGCCGCGATGATCAGCGGGTAATCGGAATGACACCGGCATGCGAAAACAACCAGACACATCAGACGGCTGAACCTGAATGCTTACTTAGGGGTTTTTACCTGAGGCGCGCGTCACTGATTTGGGTTCAGTATACATGCTTGCGGCCAGAACATCAATGACGGCTTTGTGGACTTCCAGAATTTATGTTGACAAGGAAATCACCCTTCGCATCGGCGGCATGAATTCCCTTGACAATACAGGTTATTTAACATATTAGACTAAGCAACAAAATTTACTTGGAATAACATAAATAATTAAAAAATTAAGATATTTAGGAGTTGATCATGGCTGTACCGAAGCATAAGATATCAAAATCAAAAAAAGGTAAACGCCGGACCCATCAGAAAATTTCTGCGCCGACCCTTTCCATCTGCGCCCAGTGCGGCGAGGTCAAGCGCCCGCATCATGTCTGCCCGGAATGCGGAGGTTACCGGGGAAGAACCGTTGTTGAAAGCGCGGAATAGGCTGCGCAAGCTCCGATCCCACTGAAATGATGAGCGATATCAAACGAACCATTGTGGTCACCGGCGGTTCCAAGGGTATCGGACGCGCGATCTGTACAGCCTTTGCTTCACCGGATACCTGCATCTACTTTAACTTCAGTTCCCCGCAAGCAGCCGGGGATGAGACCGCGGCTCACGTATCCGCAGCCGGTGGCATTCCTCGACCCGTGCGTGTCAATGTGGCATCTGAAAAGGAGGTTTGCGATTTTTTCAAGACGGTTGTCCATGAGACCGGAAGGATCGATGTTCTGGTCAACAACGCCGGGATCACCCGGGACAACCTGCTGTTTCGCATAAAGGAAAAGGACTGGGACGACGTGATTGATGTAAACCTGAAGGGAACCTTTAACTGCACCCGGGAGGCCGCCAAAACCATGGTCAGGCAGCGATCCGGGCGGATCATCAACATCACCTCCATCGCGGGGGTGGCGGGCAACCCCGGCCAATCCAACTACGCGGCGTCCAAGGCGGGGGTCGTCGGGTTCACCAAGGCGGTCGCCAGGGAGCTTGCATCGCGCAACATCACGGTCAATGCCATCGCCCCGGGGTATATTGAAACCGGGCTGACCCTTAAACTGCCCGAAACAACAATCGCCGGCATTCTCTCCCAGATTCCCCTGGGACGGGCCGGCACCCCTCAGAATGTGGCCGATCTTGCCGTGTTTCTGGCCTCGGACAGGGCCGGGTACATCACCGGGCAGGTCATTCACGTCAACGGCGGCATGTATATGTAAACCAAATAAGGAGAGAGTTTATGAAGATTGAAGAGAAGGTGGTCAAGGTTATCGCCGAAAAACTCAACATCGACCCGGCCGACGTGGTGCCGAAGGCGGCGCTCATCAATGATCTCGGGGCGGACTCGCTCGCCATTGTCGAGCTGATCATGACCATGGAGGAGGAGTTCGACATCGAGGTGCCGGATGAGGAGGCGGAGAAGCTCGTCACCGTCGAAGACGTGATCCGTTATTTGAAAGAGAAAACATCGTAACCGGTCCAGACCGGGGGTGAACAGAGGCATGGAAGATTCAACACCGATCCTCATCGGGTCTGATCACGCGGGGTATGCCCTGAAGACGTTCGTTAAGGGATTCCTTGCGAAATTAAATATTCGGACGGAAGACTGCGGCACGGACAGTGAAGCCTCGGTGGATTATACGGACTTCGGCGCCAGAGTCGCGCAAAGGGTTTCCTCCGGGGAATACGGCCGGGGCATTGTCATCTGCGGAACCGGCCTGGGCATGTCCATGGTCGCAAACCGGTTTCATGGCGTGAGGGCCGCGCTCTGCAACGATCTTTTTTCAGCGGTGATGAGCCGCCGCCACAACGATGCGAATATTCTCGCCATGGGCGGCCGGGTCATCGGCACCGGGCTGGCCGAGGAGATTGTCCGCGCCTGGCTGAAGACCCCTTTTGACGGCGGACGCCACCGAAGGCGGATTGAAAAAATCGACGCCGTGAAAAAATCTTAAATCGCACATCCCATGACGTTTGAAGAAAGAATAGGCCTGTATCTCAAAGAGATCGAAGCGGTGGATCCCAAGATCGCCAAGGCGATTTTAGGGGAATACACCCGTCAGCAATACACCCTGGAGATGATCGCCTCCGAAAACATCGCCAGCCCGGCGGTGATGCTGGTCCAGAGCAGCGTCCTGACCAACAAGTACGCGGAGGGGTATCCCGGCAGGCGGTATTACGGCGGATGCGAATTCGTGGATATCGCTGAAACAAAAGCCATCGAGCGGGCCAAAAGGCTGTTCGGTGCCGAATATGCAAACGTCCAGCCGCACTCCGGCTCCCAGGCTAATATGGCGGTCTACTTTGCTCTGCTTCAACCCGGCGATACCATTCTCGGAATGGATCTGGCCCACGGCGGCCACCTGACCCACGGGTCGCCGGCCAGCTTTTCCGGAAGGTTCTATAAGTTCGTGCATTACGGGGTGGGCGAAGAAACCGGCACCATCGACTATGACCAGGTGGCAAGTCTTGCCGAAACCCACAAGCCTCAAATGATTATCGCAGGCGCCAGCGCTTACCCCCGAATCATCGATTTCAAGGCCTTTCACGATATCGCCCGTTCCGTAGACGCCTGTCTTATGGTCGATATGGCGCATATCGCCGGGCTGATCGCCGCCGGCGTGCATCCCTCGCCCGTGCCGCACGCGGACGTCGTGACCTCCACCACCCACAAAACCCTGCGCGGCCCCCGGGGCGGCCTGATCCTGGCGACCGAGGATCTGGGTAAACGTTTAAACCGGGAAATTTTTCCAGGGATCCAGGGCGGGCCGCTGATGCACGTTATCGCCGCAAAAGCAGTGGCGTTTAAACTGGCCATGACCGATGGGTTTAAGCAATATCAGAAACAGGTGGTGGACAACGCGGTTGCGCTGGCGGCATACCTAAAAGATAACGGGGTTGCCCTGGTCTCCGGCGGCACCGACAATCACATGATGCTGGTGGATTTGCGGAACCTCAACATCACCGGCAAGGCCGCTGAGCGCCGGCTTGAAAAGGCCGGGATCACGGTCAACAAGAACGCGATTCCGTTTGACCCGCAAAGCCCGATGGTCACCAGCGGGATTCGCATCGGAACCCCCGCGCTGACAACCCGGGGCATGAAAACCGGTGAGATGAAGCGCATCGGCAAGCTCATCGTCGAGGTGTTGAGGCACCCTGAGGATGAAACCCTGATCATTCAGACCCGGAACCGCGTGAGGGAACTCTGCGAAAGGTTTCCCCTGTTTCCGGATATGGGCTGACCCTTTCCTGAATAAAACCGGCGTTTCATCAGCTTTACTGACAACCTGTTCGGTCCGGAGCGTATGCGAATGTCGAACCGAGGCGAGCGCCCGTCCTGGGAAGAATACTTCATGGAGATCGCCTTCCTGGTCGCCAAGCGGTCCACCTGCCTGAGGCGGGCGGTGGGCGCGGTGATCGTCAAGGACAAGCGGATCCTGGCCACCGGCTACAACGGCGCGCCCACAGGCATTCGGCACTGCAGCGAGACCGGATGCCTTCGGGAAAAATTAAAGGTCCCTTCGGGGGAGCGCCATGAGCTCTGCCGAGGGATTCATGCGGAACAGAACGCCATCATTCAGGCCGCCTATCACGGGGTCCGCATTCAGGGCGCCGACCTGTTCTGCACCAACCTGCCCTGTTCCATATGCACCAAGATGATCATCAACGCCGGCATCAAAAGGATTTATTACCGATCGGGGTATGCGGACGAGCTGACCCGGGATCTGTTAAAAGAAACAGACATCGCGCTCATCAAGCGGGATCCCTTTGAAGGCCGTCTGGTTCGGGAAAACCTTCCAGAAGAAAAATAGGAGTTTCGATGAAATGCCCTTACTGCCATGAGAACCACAACAAGGTCATCGATTCCCGGTTGAGCAGGGACGGCACCGCGATCCGGCGCCGGCGGGCATGCGTCTCCTGCGGACGGCGTTTCACCACCTATGAATCCATCGATGAAATCCCGCTCATGATCATTAAAAAGGACAAGCGCCGGGAGGTGTTCAGCCGAGACAAGATCCGGGCGGGGATTCAAAAGGCCTGTGAAAAACGGGAGATCAGCATCAACCAGATTGAGGCCTTCATCGAGGAACTGGAGCGCGATCTGCGGGAAACCGGGGAAAAGGAGATCCCCTCGCCTGTTTTGGGGGAAAGGATCATGGCCAAGCTGCATGAGCTCGACAAGGTCGCCTATGTGCGGTTTGCCTCCGTATACCGGGATTTCAAGGATGTAAACGATTTTGTAACCGAGCTGAAAACCCTCTTGAATTCGCAATGACCGGATTTCGCGGCGGCTTTGTCGAGTGCCCGGCCAAAGCCTTAACCGGGTAAGGGTTTCGTAAAAACGGTTTTGTAAAACCATTGTTGTTTTCAAAAAATGAATGACCAAGGGTTTATGGAAACAGCGCTCGCGCTGGCGGAAAAGGGAAGGGGGTATACCTCTCCCAACCCCATGGTCGGCGCCGTTGTGGTCAGGAACGGAGAGATCGTCGGAAAAGGCTGGCATCAAGCCGCGGGAGGCCCGCATGCGGAGGTGTTTGCTCTAGACAATGCCGGCCCCCTTGCGAGGGGGAGCACCCTCTATGTGACATTAGAACCCTGCAACCATAAGGGCCGGACCCCTCCCTGCACCGAAAAAATCATCGCGTCGGGGATCACGCAGGTGGTGATGGCGATGAAAGACCCCAACCCGGATGTAGCCGGCGGCGGTGCCGAATACCTGCAAAATCGAGGCATTCGGGTGATCTCCGGGGTGTGCGAAAAAGAGGCGCGGCGTTTAAACGAGGCGTTTGTCAAGTATATCACGACCAAATGTCCGTTTGTTGTTTTAAAAATCGCCGCCACCCTGGACGGCCGAATCGCCACCCGCACCGGCGACTCCAAATGGGTCACCGGCGAATCCGCCAGGAAATTCGTCCATGAACTTCGGCATTGGGCGGACGCGATTCTGGTGGGGATCGATACGATCCGGCAGGATGATCCCGCCTTGACCACACGGCTTAAGGACAGAGCCGGGGTCGATCCCGTACGGATTGTTCTGGACACCGACCTGTCCATTCCCGAAAACGCGAAGGTGTTGCAGACCGGCTCTGCTTCTGATACGGTGATCATCGCAGGGGATGGCGCGCCCGCGGAAAAACAGAAGGCGCTTGAAAAAAAAGGCATTCGGGTGATGCGCGCCGGCCTGGAGCAGGGTCGCATCGATCTGAAGGCCTTGATGCCGCGTCTGGGGAAGATGGGAATCACCAGCCTTCTGATCGAAGGCGGAAGCCGGGTCGCCGGGTCTGCGTTGCGGGAAGGGATCGTCGACAAGGTCTATTTTTTTTACGCCCCCAAAATTCTGGGCGGAGACGACGGGGTGCCTGTCTGCAGGGGAAACGGGCCGGATGCGATGAGCCAATGCATTCCGGTCAAAAACATTCAGGTTCACCGGTTTGATGACGATGTGATGATCGAAGGGTATATCGCGCAACACCCATAGATTCAAGATGGTTTGAAAATTATGTTTACCGGGATTATTGAAGGGCTCGGAAAGGTCAGCGGCATCCGTTCCATGGGCGGAGGGCGGCGTTTGGCCGTGAGCGCGGATTTTTCTCTGGACGGTACAAAAATTGGGGACAGTATCGCCGTCAACGGGGCTTGCCTGACGGTGGTTTCCCTGTCCGGGAAGCGGTTTGAGGTCGACGTATCCCCGGAAACCCTTGACAAAACCACATTAAAAGATACAACCATCGGTACACGGGTCAACATCGAGCGGTCCCTGCGTCTGACGGATCGGCTTGACGGGCACCTGGTTTCCGGGCATATTGACGGAACCGGAACCATGGCGCGTAAAACCAGGCAGGAAAACGCCGTGATCATCGGTTTTTCCATTCCCGCCGGCTTGGCCGATGACATGATCCCCAAGGGTTCTGTTGCGGTGGACGGGATCAGTCTGACCATCAATGCCTGCGACGCCGACGGCTTTGAGGTGAGCATTATTCCCCACACCGCCCAGGTCACGACCCTGGGGATAAAAAAGATCGGTGACCCGGTTAACATCGAAACCGATATGATCGGAAAATATGTCAAAAAATTCTTAGAAAACCAGGGCAAGGATGGGGACCGGAAACCAGCCCGGGGGACCGGAGTGGACATGGCGTTTTTGAGTAAAACCGGTTTTATTTAAAACTTTAGACAAAAAGCAGGATATCGCATGCGGCCGGCTAATGGGCCGCATTTTATAGTAAAAAAAGATGGAGCCGTAAAAAGTCCAAACTGTTCGCTTCGTGAGTCTTTCGGGGCGCGGTTTGCATTGAATGCTAAATTGCAAGAACTCAGCGCAAGCGCCTCAAACAGCTTGCAATTTTTAACGCATTCAATTCAAACCGCTTATTCCCCCGAAAGCCTCAATCTCGCTCACAGTGGACTTTTT
>CAZFWD010000249.1:0-4230 GCA_964522535.1 uncultured Desulfonema sp. | reverse complement strand
CCGTCCCCCTTTTTCCGATGTTTCTTCACCCCGCCGGGACCCTGTTCCCCCTGCTGGCCGGCCCTGACACCCAAACCACAAAGCCCCGGCTTCACACCAAGATCATTAAATACCTAAACGCCAGACAATCTTCAAAGATGCGGTATTCCCGGCAGCTTCCGCCCATGGGGGACATCCTTTGCGTCCTGAAAAAATACCGGCTGCTTCCGGCGATCTTTTTTTTAAAATCCCGTGCGGATTGCGATAACGCGGTGAGGCTTTGCGCTTCGGCCTGGAGGGACGAAAACGACGAGAGGCAGGAGCTTCGGCGTCTTCGGATCAAGGGGCTTGTTTCCCGTTTTCCCCATATCGCTGAGCATAAGCAGATGCCTGCCTTAAAAAGTCTGGGCGTCGGCGCCCACCACAGCGGCCAGCTTCCGGCCTGGAAGATCATGATTGAAACCTTGATGACCGAAGGGTTGCTGGATGCGGTCTTTGCCACCTCCACGGTCGCGGCCGGGGTGAATTTTCCCGCGCGTACCATCCTGTTCTTAAACTCCGACCGTTTCAACGGCCGTGAATTTCTTCCGCTCACGCCCACGGAGTTTCACCAGATGACCGGACGGGCCGGAAGAAGGGGCATGGACAATATCGGTTTTGCGGTGCTGGTTCCGGGAAAATTCATGGATACGCACCTGGTGGGAAGGCTGTTTAGCGCAACGGCCTCCGATGTTCACAGCCAGATTCGAATCAATTTTTCTATGGTCTTAAACCTGCTTTTATCCCACACCCCAAAGCAGGTGAGGGATCTTCTCGGTAAATCGTTTGCCGCCTACCTGATAGCGGACGCCCACAGAAAAAACAGGTTGCGCATCGCGAATGAAGACGGGGCGGATGCGTTATGGGACGAATTTCTGCGTCATCTTGATTTTTTAAAAGAAAAAGCCTATGTGGCGCCGGATGACCGGTTGACGGATGACGGGGAATGGGCCTCTCGGCTTCGCATCGATCATCCGCTGATGGTGGCCGAGGCCTTTCGAAAAAATCTGTTCCCCAAATCCGACCCGGCGCGCCTGGCAGGCATCATCGCCGCCTTTGTCAATGAACGGGAAACCGATGATGAGGCCATTGACCGGTCATTGATCCCCAGAGCCCTTGCCGGAAATTTTACAAAAATAAAAAACGGGCTCAAACCCTTTGCAACGGAAATGCGATCCAATGGGTTTGATGCCCCGAATTTGTTTTTTCTTCCGGCCCTTACCATTTATCTGTGGGCAAAGGGGTGGGCCTGGGAAAAGCTGGTCGGTGTCTCCAACATGGCCGAGGGGGACCTTGCCATGCTGATCCTTCGCACGGCCGATAACCTTCGCCACATTCGAAACATCGGAGAGGTTTTCCCGGATGCGGCGGAGGCCTCGATCCGGGCCATCGAACTGATCCTTAAGGACCCTGTGCTTCCCAGCTACGAGGTATGATTGCTTCGCAGCGCATTCAATCCCTGATGGAACTGTAAAAAGTCAAACTGCTCGCCTGTATCATTCCTGCTGCCCCACCTCATATTCATAAGACACACGGTACACGCATACCATAGTTTGCAAAGGGATGACAAAAATGATTGACACGGGCAGATGGTTGTATTATGTATAATTTAAATTATACGTATTATTTTTGAAAGGAGGTATCACCACCCATGGCCCACAAAGTCACCATCAGCGTACCGGATGAGCTTTATGAAAAGATGGCGCAATGGCGCAGCTCATTTAATTTTTCAAGGGTTTTTCAAAAAACGATCGCCAGCCTGATTCAAAGCAAAGAGGAATTTCACAAAAAACTCGTGCAGGATTTTGACCTGTCCGCGGTTGTGGAGCGGCTCAAAAAAGAAAAGCAGGAGGCCGAACACAGCTACCTTGAAAAAGGGAAAAAAGACGCTCTGGAATGGCTAAAAACAGCCCATTATAAGGACATCCTCTATGCCTTAAAATGGGTGCCGGGCGATGAACCGGCCCGTGACGAAACCCTGGGGGACTACTTTGCCCAGAGATTAAAGCAGCTATACAGGGCCGGCCTGACCGAAATGTCCAGCCAGACCTTCAGGGTTAATCAGGCGGTAAAAAAGTACATTTCCGGCTGGAAGGAAGGGGTTCAGGAGTTCTGGAATGCGGTAAAAGACGAGATCCATTCAAAGGAATCGACAGCGGCCGAGTAAATAAACCGGCAATTTTTCATTTAACGTTAAAACATGAGGGGTTGCCATGCAGATCATCCAACAGTTTGACAAGGTTTTTGAAAAAACAAAAAACAGCTATTCTGCTTGGTTTACGGCTGAGGCAGCGGTTGTTCCCTACCCGGCCATTTTAAAAAAGCTGGCCCATGCCCTTTATCAGCCTTACAAATGGTTGATCTTTTGTCCCCTTTTTATTTTATGCACGGTTGTGATGTTCCTGTTTGCCCTGGCTGCAATCATGATATCCGGTCCAAGGCGCTGTTCCGCTGTTTTTCCGCCGTTATGGTCACGGATTAACAGCTGGATCACCCCCATGTGGGTGAAAACCTGCGGCAAGGAATGGATCGATCCGAACCAGTCCTACGTGGTGGTTTCAAACCACCAGAGCTTTTATGATATCTTTGTGCTCTACGGCTGGCTGGGGATCGACATCAAATGGGTCATGAAAAAGGAGCTGAGAAAGGTCCCCATCATCGGGTACATCTGCGAGAAGATGGAGCATATTTATATCGACCGTTCCAACCCCCAGGCCGCCGTTGAATCCATCAACCAGGCCAAGGCCAGAATCGCAAACGGCATCTCCGTTATTTTTTTTCCGGAGGGCACGCGAAGCGCCACCGGACGGCTTGGTCCGTTCAAAAAGGGGGCGTTCCGGCTGGCCGTGGATCTGGGCCTGCCGCTTCTGCCGGTGACGATTTCAGGCACGCGTAATGTCCTGCCCAAAGGCTCCATGGACCTGTTTCCCGGAAGGGTGAAAATGGTGATCCATCCGCCGATTTCCACAAAGGGGTATGACCACGGCTCCCTGGAACTGCTCATGCAAAAGGCCAGGAACCAGATTGCGTCAGATCTGTCCCATTGAAAAGGCCAGCGAAAACATTCCGGCGTAATAGAGGGGCAGGCCGAAGAGCCGGTTGATAAAGGCCTTTTTCACAAAACGGTCCAGGGCCACGAAGATATCGGAAAAATAGAACAGGATGGCTCCGCTAAGCACCATGTGACGGCCGTCCCGGGATAGGGAGGTGTCGAAAAACACCGATGCCGCGCCGATCACCATCACCGTGATCACGATCACATAGGCCGCCACCGGAAGCTTCATGGAACCCAGATGCGGCTTGAGCCAGATCAAAACAGCCAGGCTCACGGCCAGCACAATCCCTGCTGCCTTCCAGGCCTCGGGGCTGATTCGCGAGACGGTAAAAAAGCTCACTCCGAAAAACACATGCCCGACCAGAAAGCTGATAAGCCCCAAAAGAAACCAGGTTTTTTCCCGAAAAACCAGCAGCACGTCCCCGGCCAGGCATAACACCAAACCATAGAGCATACGTTGGTAATACAACGGGTTGGGAGGAGTCTGCATCAGCGCCACAACAATAAACAGCAGGGACAGGGGGGTTTTGGTGAACAGCTTGCCGAAAACGCTTTCCTTTTTGTTGAAATAAAGAAGCCCGGCCAGCAGTACGACCCCAAGGACCGGAATCCCGATGTTTATCATTATTTTTTTTCCTTTTCAGTCATCCTTTGCCAAGGCGTGGATTTGCTCTTTTACCCGGTTTTCGGTTTCCTCAATAACCTCTTCGGTCTGCTCGGACAGCGGGACCTGCTTGAACCGGATAGGGGGTCCGATCCGCACCTTCACCGGCACCCGTTTGACTTTGGCGGTCCAGCGGGGCATGAGTTCATAGCCGCCGGAGATGCCCACCGGAATAACCGGCTGGTTCAGGCATAGGATCATCCGCATGCACCCGTGTTTAAAGGGAAGCATTTCTCCGTCCCAGCTTCGTTCCCCCTCGGGAAAAACACCCGCGATGTGCCCGGCCCCAACCACGCGAATCAGGTTCCGGACCGCCTGGGGGTCTGTCGTATACCTTCTGACTGGAAAGGCGCCGGTTTTCGGCAGCCCCCAGAACAAAAACGAGCCGTAAAACTGTGAGTTTTTTGTCATAAACCAGATATGGCGGGGGAAGAAAAAGCCCAGAAAGATGGGATCCAGAAAAGAGACATGGGTGGGCATTAAAAACGCCGAA
>CAZFWD010000248.1:0-4488 GCA_964522535.1 uncultured Desulfonema sp. | reverse complement strand
TATCCTTACCGGTATCTTGCCTCGGAAGGCTTCTTGCCGGGCTATAACTTCACCCGGCTTCCGATACGGACCTATATTCCCAGCGGTGATTCCGGAGAATACATATCCCGGCCCAGGTTCATCGCTCTGAGGGAATTTGGCCCTCGCAACATCATCTATCACAAGGGGGCTAAGTATCAGATTGAGCAGTTGCTGACCCAGGAAGCGGAGTTAAATCTTCAAAAAGCCAAGGTCAGCAAAAATTCAGGCTATATTTTGATGGGGGATGAATATGACTTTGAAGTATGTCCCTTTAGCAAGGTTTGCCTCAGTAGCAATGCCGACAAAAAAATATACACCGATTTGTTTGAGATGTGCGAAACCCGCACAAGGGAAATGGACCGCATTTCCTGTGAGGAAGAAGAACGGCTTTCCAAGGGATTTGATATCAAGACCTATTTTTACATGCCGGCGGGCGGGCTTACCACTATCCGCATGGCGAAAATCAAAAATGACGAAGCGGAATTCCTGAATATCCGCTACCTGCCTTGCGCCCGCCTGGTGCAGATCAATAATAAATGGCGGCGTTCAAAAGAAGACGGTTTTTTAATGGGCTTAAAAACCTGTGCCTGGAAAAAGGAAAAATTCGATCATACCGCCGAAAACGCCGAGCCGGTGAGAAGGATAAAGCTGGTGACCCATGACACCGCAGACGCCCTGTACATAGAGCCCATCAAGGCATTGGCCCTGGAACGATCGGGGGTCATTACATTGCAATATGCCTTAAAACGGGCGGTGGAGAATGTCTTTCAGGTGGAGTCCAATGAAATCGGCGCCGAACTCATGGGAGATGATGAAAACCCGAATATTTTTCTCTATGAATCCGCTGAAGGCAGCCTTGGCGTTCTTTCACAGTTCATCGAAAATAAGGATGTCTTCAATCAGGTGATTACGGAAGCGATCAAGCTCTGCCGGTATGATGATGAAACCTATACGGATGAAGCCTCCTATGCTGACCTTTTGAGTTATTACAACCAACGGTTCCACAATGAGATCAACCGTTATGATATTCAGGAAGCCCTGGAAACATTGAAATCCTGCCAAGTTGAAATTGTCACCAACAAGGCATTCAAGGATTATGATGATCATTACCAGCGGATACTTGCGGGTATCGATCCCAATTCATCTACGGAACTGGTATTCATCCAATACCTTTATAAGAATGGCCTGCGGCTTCCTGACGCGACCCAGAAACAGGTTGACGGCATTTATTGCCAGCCGGATTTTTTTTATGACCCCGATATTTGGGTGTTTTGCGATGGCACCCCCCATGACGATCCGGAAGTAAAGAAAAAAGACCGGGACCAGCGGGCCGCGATATTCAACAAGGGGCATCAGGTTATTGTCTATTATTACAAAGACAGCCTGGAAGCCCTCATTTCAAAGCGATCCGATATTTTTAAAAAGGTAAGATAGAAAATGGAATTTAAAACAGGTTCTCTGGTCAGGGCGAGATCCAGGGATTGGATTGTCCTGCCGTCCAATGATGAAAACCTTGTGCTCTTAAAACCCCTGGGCGGATCGGAAGAAGAAATTACCGGTATTTACCTGCCCCTTGGTTTTGCGGACGATCACATCGCATCAACGGATTTTCCGCTTCCCGCTGTTGAAGATATCGGCGATATCTCATCGGCCCGGCGTCTTTATAATGCCACCCGGCTTGCCTTCAGAAGCGGCGCGGGGCCGTTTCGGTCCCTGGCCAAGCTGTCTTTTAGGCCGCGCTCCTATCAGATGGTGCCCTTAATCATGGCCTTGAAACAGGAAAACCCCATTCGCCTGTTCATCGCCGATGATGTCGGGGTAGGTAAGACCATTGAGGCACTCCTCGTTATCAAGGAATTGCTGGAAAGAAGGATCATCCGGCGGTTCGCCATTATTGTGCTTCCCCATTTGTGCGACCAGTGGCAGACGGAACTCAAAGACAAATTCGGCATCGAAGCCGTTATCATCCGGTCCAACACCCAGGCCCATCTGGACAGGGAAATCCCCGGCGACGCCAGCGTCTTCCATTATTATCCCCATCAGATCATTTCCATTGATTATATAAAATCCGATAACCGGCGGCGGGGGTTCATTCAGGAATGCCCGGAAATGATCATTGTGGATGAGGCCCATACCTGTTCATCGGCCTCGGGTGAGAGCAGCACCCAGCAGCAGCGCCATCAACTCATTCGGGATTTATCCAGAAAACCGGGCCAGCATATCCTGTTGCTGACGGCAACCCCCCACAGCGGTAAATCAGAACAGTTCGGCTCGCTTCTGGAACTGATTCATCCAAGATTTAAGGATCTCGATATCGCCAGAGCGACACAGGACCAGCGACGGGAATTTGCCGGCCATTATGTCCAGCGGCGGCGGGCCGATGTGGAAAAATGGATGAATGAGGATACGCACTTTCCCAAACGGGATTCCGGTGAGTTTCCTTATGAGCTGTCAGCCAAATACGCCCTGTTTTATGATGATATCCTGGACTTCGCCCTTGGACTGACCCGTAGCGACGACACCCACAAGGGAAGGCAGCGCCTGAGATACTGGTCCGCCCTGGCCCTGTTGCGGGGGGTAATGTCCAGCCCGGCGGCGGGTGTTGAAATGATTAAAAATCGTATTCACAAAACCGGGCCTTCCGATGACTCGGGTGAAATGGATATTGAACTGAGTGACGAATCCAACCCCATTATGGATGACGACTTTGAAACCGCCAAGGATTTTACGCCCACGGGCATCATCAGCAGAACCGACTGGACCGCCGGTGAAAACCGGAAACTCAATCAACTGGCCGAACAACTAAACGACCTACACGGCCCTGAAAATGATTTCAAAGTCGCCCGGGCCGTGGACATCATCACCACCTGGCTGAAAGACGGGTTTAATCCGGTGGTTTTCTGCCGCTTTATCCGCACTGCCAATTATGTGGGCGATATTCTGAAAATCCACCTGAAAAAAACAGCCCATTCGAAAACAGAAATCAATGTGCAGACAGTGACCAGTGAAGACCCGGATGAGGTCAGAAAATCGCGCATTGAGGAAATGAAGGTTTTTCCCAGAAAAGTGCTGGTAGCCACCGACTGTTTGAGCGAGGGCATCAATTTGCAGGACCAGTTTACCGCCGTCCTCCATTATGACCTGCCTTGGAACCCCAACCGCCTGGAACAGCGGGAAGGCCGTGTCGACCGTTACGGACAGACGGTGGATGAGGTGAAAGCCTATCTTCTTTATGGCAAAGACAACCCCATTGACGGGGTGGTGTTAAAGGTGCTTTTGAGAAAAGTGCGGGAAATCCGTCGGTCCATAGGCATTTCCATCCCGTTCCCTGAAGACAGCAAATCCCTGATGGATTCGGTGCTTCAGGCGGTCATATCAGATTCCCAGGCAGCGGCGAAAAGACGGGACGCCAAGCAAATGACCTTTGATTTCGGCAATATTAATGAAGTGAAAGACAAGGAGATCATCGCCACCAAAGCCATTGAAAAGGCCGCTGACCGGGAACACGCCTCCCGGAGCATTTTCGCCCAGCACGCCATCCGCGCCAATGAGATTGAAGAGGACCTCAAACAGGCCGATGAGGCCATCGGCAATCCCGAGGCCGTGGAATCGTTTGTAACCGAATCCCTGGCGGGTTTTTACGGGGTCCAGATGACCCGTGACCGCAAAGCAAAAGGCTACACCCTCTATACGGCCAATTTGCCCGGTGTGTTAAAAAGCACCCTGCCGCCAGAAAAAACCCTCAAGGTCAGCTTTTTTTCACCCACGCCGGAAGGCTATATCTACCTGGGGAGAAATCATTTGTTTGTGGAGCAACTATGCCAGTCGGTCATGGCCAGTTCCCTAAGCCGCGACTTTTTGCACGGGCCTGCGCGGGCGGCGGTGATCCGGTGCAGGGAAGTCGAGGTCAAGACAACCGTTATTCTTTTCAGGGTTCGAAACGTGATTGAGGAAAAAAAAGGCGGCGCCCGGTTTGTGGCCGAGGAAATGCTGCTCTGGGGCTACCGGGGCAGTCCTTCTGAAAAGGATTATGTGGATGCCGGGCAAGTCAAAACCCTGTTATCCGAGGCCCTTCCCAGCGCCAACCTGGAAACCCCGGCAAAAGCCGCCTTTTTTGAAAATGAGATGGAAAATATCGCGGAGATGAAAACCGTGTTTGATGAAATCGCGGGTCAGCGGGCCGGGGTGTTGATCGAGGCCCATGAACGGTTTCGCAAAGTTCTGGGCGGAAAACAATTCAAGGCCGTGGAGCCCGTGCTGCCCATGGACATTATGGGCGTCTATATCTTCATTCCGGACCATACAGGCGGGCAACCGTCATGAAATACACCACCATCCGCATAGAGGGCGCGATCCTTTCCGCCGACATTCTGGACAGGATTGAACAAAGTGATATCAGCGGACAACTTGCCAAAGATTTTGGATTTGAGGCCAAAATCAAGGTCAAGGATGAAATCGCCCGTGCCT
>CAZFWD010000247.1:0-4359 GCA_964522535.1 uncultured Desulfonema sp. | reverse complement strand
ACTCCCCTCCGACCGAAGGCTGACATGAAACTCGCTGTTTTTCGATCCGTTGTTTCTTTTGCGTTCATACAGCAGTACCGCGAGCTTGACATTTTCAATCTGCTTGGCGTAATTGATCAGGCCGGTGACATCCTCCACCGGGGTTTTCGAGGTTTTCAGCATGTCCTGGGTCAGGGTCATGATCGAAATTCTGCCGTTTTCAGACACCTCGATGGAATCAAACAGCATGTTGAGCAGCTTGATCCGGTTCAGGGAAATGGTTTCATACACATGGTGCGCCACCCTGTGCGGATCCGCCCCGCACCTGACCATCTCATGGGAGATGGCAAACGCCTCGGGGGTGGTGTTGGAAAACCGGAAAGACCCGGTGTCCGCCATGATTCCGGTGTATATGGCATAGGCGATCCCGGAGTCGATGGGCACCCCCATGGCCTTGATCACCCGGTAAACGATTTCCGCGGTGGAGGAGGCCGAGGGGTCCACAAGCCGCATGCCGCCGAACCCGTTATTGGTGGCGTGGTGATCTATGTTGATCATAACCGGAATCTTCGAGATCATTCCGGCCGCCTGGCCGACCCGATCAAGGTCCGAGCAGTCCAAAATAACCGCCGTGTCATAGCTGTGAATATTCCCGGGCTTTCTTGTAATCGTGTGCGCGGACGGCAGGAACTGATAGATCGCCGGAAGGGCGCTCTCATTGTACATCCTGACCTTTTTTTTCAATGCTTCAAGGGTAAGCCCCATGCCGAGCAGGGATCCCAGCGCGTCTCCATCCGGATGCTTATGCGAGGCGATAAAAATATTATGGCTCTTTATCAGTTGGGCTATTATTTTTTGCATCATTATCCTGAATTTCCTTTAATACCGCATCGATGTGGAATCCATAATCGATGGACTCATCATAGTAAAATTGAAATTCAGGCATATACCTCAGATTCAGCTGCTGTGCAAGACTATATTTGATATACCCCTTTGCTTTTTCAAATCCGGCCGCCGCCTCGGTTTTGCTTATCGCGCGGTCGCCCGTGACAAAGAATACCCGTGCGATCTTCAGGTCGGCGGTCATTTCCACACCGGTAATGCTCGCCGACGCCAGGCGGGGGTCCTGAATCGATTTCTTGAGCAGTTCCGACAGGCGCTCCTGAATCAGGGCGCCGACCCTTACGGAACGGGTAAACGGTTTCATGTGTTGACGATCTCCATTCGGGTGTCGATAATCTCCACCGCATGACACTGCTCGATAAATTCAATCAGATGATCGATTCGAGAATTCATGACCCGCCGGTCGTTTCCCGCCATGGCAAACCCGATCTGCGCCCGCTGATGCACATCGTTCAGCCCGACCTCCGCGACGGAGGCGTTAAACCGGGTCTTTGCGCGGGTGATCATGGATTGAACCACCTTGCGTTTTTCCTTCAACGAATGCGCGGATGATATTCTGAGCGTGACTGTTCCAAAACCAAGAACCATGGCCGGGGTTGCGGTCAGTAATACGGTTACGGGGGGACATCAGGGGGCCACCGGTTTGATTTCCTCAAGATAATAGGATTCGATGATGTCGCCGACCTTGATGTCGTTGTAGTTTTCAATATTGATGCCGCATTCGTAGTTCTGATGCACCTCCTTGGCGTCATCCTTAAACCGTTTCAGGGAGGCGATCTTCCCGTCATAGCTGACGACGCCCTCCCGAATAAGGCGCACCGGCATGTTCCGCACAATTTTACCGTTTGTCACATAGCATCCGGCGATGGCGCCGACATGGGGGACCATGAACACCTGGCGGACCTCGGCCTGTCCCAGCACCTGTTCCTCGTATTTGGACTCCATCATGCCGAGCATGGCGTCCTGAACATCTTTGATCGCGTTGTATATGACGTCGTAATACCGGATGTCCACGTTGGCCTCCTCCGCGAGGCTCGCCACCTTTGCGCTGGGACGGACATAAAAACCAAGAATGATGGCGTTTGACACGGCGGCCAGGGATACGTCGGATTCGTGAATCGGACCGACCGCGGCATGGATCACGTTGATCTTGACCTCATCGGAGGAAAGCTTGATCAGGGAATCCCTAAGCGCCTCGATGGAGCCCTGCACGTCGGCCTTGATGATGAGGTTTAAATCCTTCATTCCGCCTTCCTGCATCTGCTCGTACAGCTTTTCAAGGCTCATGCGGCTGATCCCGGAAAGGTTCTGGGCGCGCTGCTTCTCCATGCGGTGCTGGCTGACCTGTTTCGCGTTCTTCTCATCCGCAAGCACGACAAACTCGTCCCCGGCCATGGGGACCCCGGAAAGACCGACAATCTCCACCGGAATCGACGGGCCGGCGCTTTTCACCTGCTCCCCCCTGTCGTTGAACATGATGCGCACCTTTCCGAAATACATGCCGCAGACCACCGGCGCGCCGATGCGAAGCGTCCCCTCCCGGATCAGCACGGTGGCCACCGCGCCCCTGCCCTTGTCCATTCTGGATTCAATGACATGCCCCCGGGCCGGCTTGTTCGGATTGGCCTTCAGCTCGAGCACCTCGGCCTGGAGCAGGATCATTTCCAGAAGCCCGTCGATACCGACCTGCTGCTTGGCGGACACCTCCACGAATATTGTATCCCCCCCCCAGTCTTCCGGAACCAGCCCCTTTTCCGCGAGCTCGCGTTTGACCCGTTCCGGGTCCGCCCCATCCTTGTCGATTTTGTTGACCGCCACCACGATGGGCACCCCCGCGGCTTTGGCGTGATCAATGGCCTCAATGGTCTGGGGCATGACCCCGTCGTCGGCCGCCACGACCAGAACCACGATATCGGTCACATGCGCCCCTCGGGCGCGCATGGCGGTAAACGCCTCATGCCCCGGGGTGTCCAGAAAAACAATGTCGCCTTTTTCGAGCTGCACGTGATATGCCCCGATCTTCTGGGTAATTCCGCCGATCTCCAGTTCGGTCACCTTGGTGCGGCGGATGACATCCAGAATGGAGGTCTTCCCATGATCCACGTGCCCCATGATGGTCACCACGGGGGGCCGTGAGACCAGTTGGGCGGGGTCATCGACTTCAATTTTAATGACCTCGGTTTCTTCAAAAGCGGCTTTTTCCACCTCAAAACCGAACTCCGGCGCAATCAGGCCCGCGGTATCGAAATCGATGGTCTGATTGACCGTAAGCATCATGCCCAGGCCCATGAGCTTGGCGATGACCTCGTTGGCCTTGACCCCCATCCGTTTGGCAAGATCGGCCAGCATAATCGTATCATCGATGCGAATCCGGCGCTTGATCGCCTTGGGCATGGTGATCTGGGTCTTTTGCGCCGGTGCCGGCGCGGATTTTATTTTCTTTCGGCCTTTTCGACCCCGGCCCGCCGCACGGTCATAAAGCGCCTCCCCCTCGATGACCTCCTTTCGTCTTAAGGCGACTTTGATCTTGCTGACCCTTCGGCCTTTTTCCAGGTCCAGGGCTTTCTTCTTTTTCGCCTTTTTCTTGACGAAATCCTCTTCCTCAGGCTCAGCCGGAACAGGCTTCAGCACGGGTTCTCCCGGCAAGGGCTCGGCCGGCGGCTCTTCCGCCTCGGGCTCAGGTTTCTCAGGCAGACTGATGACCTTTGCCGGCGCGCTTTTTTTGGCTTTAGGCTTTGGCTTCGCCTTTACCGGTTTTTTCTCGGGTTTTTTCTTCTCAGGGGCAACCGCCGGGGCCGCCTCCTCAGGCTCCACCTCGCGTGGGGCGATGGACGCCTCAACCTTTTCTGGAACTTCTTCGCCTTCAGCCGCAACGGTTTCCGGCCCCTTCTCCTCTTTCTTGGCCTCGGCGACCGTTTCCGCCTCCGGAACAGCCGACGCTTCGGCTTCTTCAGCCGCCATGACCGGCTCGGGCTTTTCCGGCTCTAAGGGGGCGCGCCGCTTTCGGCGCCGAATCAGGTTCGGTTTGATGCGCTTGTCCTCAACGATCTCCGTCTTCTCCTTTTTGCCGAACAGCTCATTTTTAATTCGGCTCACCAACGCTTCATCCAGCGAGGACATATGGTTTTTTACCTCAATATCCATCGCCTGCATTTTTTGAAGGAGATCCTTGTTCTCCATGTTGAGTTCTCTGGCAAGTTCATATATCCTGATTTTTGCCATCCATCCCCCTTGCTTCTCCAAGAAATCCCGAAAGGCCCGTCATCCTTATTCTTCGAAATATCGTCGGAATTGTAGTGGATTAACTTTTTATTTTATCATTTGAATACAACCGTAAAAAGTAGACTGCGCGCGCGATTGAGGCTTTTTACGATTTCCTGGGTTTGACCCTATTCATCCGTAACGTTTTTAGGTTCCGCCTCCGTCTCCTTGAACGGATCCCGTTCATTGTTCTCATCCGTTAGCGGTAATCCCGCT